>DASQDV010000217.1:0-2302 GCA_035633995.1 Pyrinomonadaceae bacterium
CGCGTCAAGGCGTCGGCGCGGACGAAGTGGCGCGTTTGAACGCGCTCGCGCCCGATGCCCCGCTCTCGGCCAACCAGGAGATCAGAGTCCCTTCGAAGTCACCCGCCGCGAGCGGCGGCGCGACCGCCCCTGTGCGTCGTCGCAGGTAAGCTAGAGTCAAGGGATGAAAGACAAAGGGTGAGGGATGAAATTAATTTTTCATCCCTCACCCTTTTTGTTTTATTCTTGCACCGCCGTAATCCCACGTTCGTCCCGGCACCCGCTCGACCCGAAAGCCCCAACGCTCTTTTCACTCTGAATCGTATGGGAGCGTTCGCCCCGCCATGCTCTTTCGCACACAGTCTGCCGCCGTCTACGGCATTGACGCAGACCTCGTGGACATCGAAGTTGACCTGACGCCCGCGCGAAACGAGGCCGACACACCGGCGTCCGTCACCATCGTCGGACTGCCCGATGCGGCTGTGCGCGAATCGCGCGAACGCATTCGAGCCGCCATCAACAACAGCGCCTTCTTTTTTCCCTTTCACAAAACGACCATCAACCTCGCGCCCGCAGACGTGCGCAAAGAGGGCGCGAGTTTCGACCTGCCCATCGCGCTCGGCATACTCGGCGCAAACGGCGACCTCGGCGAGCGCGAGCATTTGACCGACGCGCTCTCCGCCGGCGAACTCTCGCTCGACGGGCGCGTGCGCGCGATCAAAGGCGCGCTTCCCATCGCCATACGCGCACGCGACGCCGGAATCAAGTTTCTGTTGTTGCCCGAAGAAAACGCGACGGAGGCGGCGGTCGTCGCGGGCGTGGACGTGTACGGGGTCGCGGACTTGCGCTCAGCGGTCGAACTCATCGCCGCGCTCAACGTGCACGACGACGCGCGCCGCCCTGCGCCCGTCAAAGTTGATACCGCGTTGCTGCTCGCGTCCGCCGCGCCGAGCGGCGTGGACTTCCGCGAAGTGCGCGGCCAACTCGCAGCCAAGCGCGCGCTCGAAGTGGCGACCGCAGGCGCGCACAACATTCTGCTCATCGGGCCGCCCGGTTCGGGCAAGACGATGCTCGCCAAGCGCCTGCCGACAGTCTTGCCGCCGCTCGAATTCGAGGCCGCGCTGGAACTCACGAAAATCCACTCGGTCGCGGGGCTCACGGGTCGCGCAGGGTTAGTCACCGAGAGACCTTTTCGCAGCCCGCATCACACCATCAGCGACGCGGGACTGATCGGCGGCGGCGCGATCCCGCGCCCCGGCGAAGTCTCGCTGGCGCATCACGGCGTCCTGTTCCTCGACGAGTTGCCGGAGTTTGATCGCAGCGTCCTCGAAGTGCTGCGTCAGCCGCTCGAAGATCAAAAAGTTACGATCAGCCGCGCCGCGATGTCTCTGACGTTTCCCGCCTCGTTCATGCTCGCGGCGGCGATGAACCCCTGCCCCTGCGGATTCTGGAACGACCCGACGCGCGAATGCCGCTGCACGCCGCTGCAAATCCAACGCTACGTCGGTCGCATCTCCGGCCCGCTCCTCGACCGCATAGACATACACGTTGACGTGCCCGCCGTGCGCTTCAAAGAGTTGTCGCCGAAAGCGGGCGCGCCCGCCGCCGAGAGTTCGGAGGAGATTCGGGCGCGCGTCGCGGCAGCGCGCGGGCGGCAACTGGCGCGCTTTGCGGGCGAAGGCATCTTCTCAAACGCGCAGATGACGCCGCGCCACCTGCGCCGCTTTTGCCCGCTCGACGCGGAGGGCGAACGGATGCTCGAATCGGCGATGACGCGTCTGGGCTTGTCAGCGCGCGCGTATGATCGGATACTAAAAGTCAGCCGTACCATCGCAGATTTAGACGGCGGCGACGAGATTCGCCCCGCGCACGTTGCGGAAGCCGTCGGCTATCGTTCGCTCGACCGCACGTACTGGACTTGAGAGCGGTGACGGAGGCGTCAGGGGCGTAACGAATAAAGCACGAATATAGACAAATTTAGCCTGAGCAGGGCAACGACCGATGAAAAATCCCGCATCACAAGACGCGGGAATTAAACTCGCCACGACGCGCGCGCTCCGATTCGACGGCGCGGCGCTCACCGGGCGAGCACATTCAAGCACGGGGTCAAAGCAATCCGAGCCTCGGTCGTAAGTCTGGAGAGAAAGTAATTGACTGCACTCGCTTCTGCTCACCGAACAATATTCGGACACGTGACCGCAACCGAGACGGAAAATCTACAGTCGTCCGACCACGCGTCGGATTACACCCTCGCGCAGCGTGCCGCCGGAGGCGACCTGGCAGCGTTCGAACAACTCTACGAACGCCATAACCGCAGAGTCTA
>DASQDV010000218.1:0-8760 GCA_035633995.1 Pyrinomonadaceae bacterium
ACCGCGATTTCGCGGTCGAACCTGCCGGGGCGCGTCAGGGCTTGATCCAGAATGTCCGGGCGGTTGGTCGAAGCGATGACGACCACGCCTTCGAGTTGTTTGAAGCCGTCCATCTCGATGAGGAGTTGGTTGAGCGTTTGATCCTGATCGGCGGAGGCGGAATCGCCGCTTCTGCCGCGACGACGACCGAGCGCATCAATTTCGTCTATGAAGACGACGCAGGGGGCGAGCTTTCGCGCCTGCTTGAACAGGCGACGGACCCGCGCCGCGCCGAGTCCGGCAAACTTCTCCTGAAAACTCGAACCCGAAACGGACAGAAACGGCACGTTGGCTTCGTTAGCGGCGGCGCGTGCGAGCAGGGTCTTGCCCGTTCCCGGCGGGCCGGAGAGCAGGATGCCGCGCGGCGCGCGTCCGCCGAGCCGTCCGAAGCGCAGCGGGTCGCGCAAAAATTCGATTGTTTCGGCCAACTCGTTTTTCGCTTCGTCCACGCCCGCCACGTCATTGAAAGTGACGGTCTGCGCGCCGCTCGCGTCGTTCAATTCAAAATCGCCGTGCCCGCCGCTCATGCTCGCGTAGAGACGCCAGCCGACGAAGGCGATGACGCCGAGCGTGAGAAACGTGATCAGCCAGTTCATGGTCGAGGCCAGCCGGCCCGGTTGAATGGTGGCAAAGACGATAGGCAGTTTCTTCTTCTCGAAGACGCTGATAATCTCCTGCTGCGCGACGGCGTTCGTGACGACGGCCTGCGCGCGTACGCCGCTGGTTTTCTCGACGATGAGCAATTCGCCCTCGACCGTGAGCGACCTGACGGCGGGGTCGTTCGTCAGCGCGTGAAGCTCCGTGTAGTTGAGGTTCTGCACGACGGGCTGGTGCGAGAAATAGAAAATTTGGAAGACGACGACGGCCAACAGCGTCGAGACCGCGCCGATGGCGACGAGCAGGCTGGTCTTTTGCGTGCGGGGGAGCAGACGTGAAAATGGCATTAAAATTTCTCCGGGCGCGGCGAGGTCGGAGTTTGAGGGGAACGACCCGCGCCGCTTTGAGATTTCAAGAATCGAAAATTATTGATTGAAGGAAGCTGACAGAGATGGCCGACGCGCGGAATCTGCGGTAAGAGCCTATCTACTTCTCAACACAAACGCGGCGGGAGTGGCCGCGAAACTAAATTCTACTCTAGCATTCGCGGTTCGAATTAGTCCAGCCGAATGTTTTTTATTTGTGTCGGGCGTGCTGATTGAGAAGTCTCTGAAAAGATCGTGCTGTTGCGACCGTCTATCGTTCCTCAAACCTCCGATGATAAAAAAAACCCGCGAGGTTGCCGCGCTCGCGCCCGCGTGGAGTTTTATTTCAACGCTTCGCTCTAATTTAGAACACAGGCAAGGGTTCTCAGGCGGCGCATTTCCATACAAGAGGCGCGTCGTCTCTCCACTTTTTCGTGTTTATTTATACCCGCCCAAGCGGTCAACCTTCTTAGTTATAAGACTTTAAGCTCAGGACGGGAAAACGCGGCGGAGGTTGGCATGGCCGTTGCACTAGTGAGGGCAGGCGGGTTCACAAGAACCGGGAGATTTGACATAAAACCTTTGCTAAGGAGAATGCGAACATGTTGTGGACTATTCTGGTAGTGCTTCTGGTGTTGTGGTTACTCGGGCTGATCGGCGGCATCGGCGGCTCGCTCATCCACTTACTTCTCGTCGTGGCTCTCATCGTGCTGGTGGTCAACCTGTTGACCGGACGCCGGACGGTTTAAGCCGGGCGACACGGGCGACTAATAAAACTTGGGAAAAGGGATGCGGTCTTAATTGAACCGCATCCCTTTTCATTTACCCGAACAAGTGGGCAAAAACTCTTTCACGTTCGCCGCACGCTTTAACGAAAATCGGTCAGCCGCGCCTTGAGCGGCGTCGTGATGCGCCCGACCGGATAGACATTCATCAGCGGGTCGCGGTAAGGCGAGCGGTCGTAGAAGAAGTTAAGGCGCTGGCGTGCGCTCGCGGCAAACTGCGGGTCGTTCGCCACGCGCTGCTCGAAATCGCGGCGCAGGTTTTCGTCCTTCGACAGCATCTCGCGCGCTAGTTTTTCCACCACGTAAGCTTCCCCATACTCCTTCTGCTCGAAGATCGTGTTGAAGAAACCCCAGTAGACGAACGAATCCGGCGCGTCCGGTTCGAGTAGATTTATGGCGAGACGACCCGCCGCCTGTGCCAGCGGCACGATGACCGAGCCAGCCACGTAGGTGCGACGTTCGCGCATCGGCTGGTTCTTCTGCGTGACTAACACACGACCTTCAAAAGACGCGCTCCCCCACTTCACTTCCGTAAAACGATAACTCTCGACTTCGACCGTCAGAGGTTCGGCCAGGCGCTGCATGCGTAAGCCGTGCGCGGCGAGGCGTTCGATCACCTCCGTCCACTGCGGCGGGATGATGTAGTAGAGCGGCGTTGAGACGGAGATGAGGGCGCGGCTGTCGTTGTAGAAAGGCACGGTGTAATCGTAGGGCTTCGTGCCGTAGATAACGCGCTGCGTCCCCGACACGTCGCTCTTTTCCGTACGAAACTCGACGCCCTTGATCACGCGCGGAACCGACTTGTCCGTGAACCCGACGCGCAATGCGACTTCATGCGCCGGGTCGTACTTGCGACCTTCCGCCGCGACCGCTTCGTCCGTCTCTTTGGCAACGCGCAGCCAGCCCGCCGGGTCGCGGTTCACGTCCTCCAAAGCGGCACGCAGCAGGTCATATGTCGCACGCACACGCGTCTTGTAGTCTTTGAGCATGTGCGTCTCTATGAGGAGCGCGGGGCGATTGCGCAGAGGCGCGTAGCCGGTCGCGAAACGCGGCGTGCCGATGAAACCTTCGACGCCCTTGCCTACAGGATCGCGGTTGTCTCGAAACTCCATGTAGGTCGTCAGCAGGTTGCCGAGCGCTTCGGTCGCCGGGACGATGCGCCCGTCGAAGGCCGCCTTCATCCAGTCGCGCAAGGGTTGCGGGACGTTTTCATGTTGCTCGAATTGATACGTCACGTTGTAGCGAAAATCCGCGCCGTCAGTGACGTGGCAATCAATGAAGAGGTCTGGATTCCATTCGTTCCACAGACGCAACCACGCGCGCGTCTCCGGCGTGTCGGCCTTCATGTAGTCGCGGTTGAGGTTTTGGTTGGTGGCGTTTGCGCGCCAGCCCATCTCTTCGGGGCCGTTCTGGTTGATGCGGTTGTAGGGGCTGCGCCGTTCGTGCCCGTCAACGTTGTAGATGGGCACGAAGAGGAGCGTCACGTGTTCGAGCAGGCGCGGGTGCGTCTTCAAGACGATGATGTCTCGCAGGAGCGCGAGTCCCGCATCCTTGCCGTCCGTCTCGCCCGCGTGGATGTTGGCCTGCACGAGCACGACGACCTTGCCCGCGCGGCGCGTGGCGGCGGGCGTGAAAGTTTTGCCCTTCGCGGCTATGACGAGCGGCAACGCGCGGCCTTCGCCGCTTCGACCGAAATCCGTGAGCCGTATTTGCGAAGGCGCGGCGGCGGCGAGTTTGCGGCAGTAGTCGAGCGTCTCCTCATAGGGCGGCGTCTCGCGGTAATTGGTTCGCTCGGCGTGCGTCTGCCATTCGGGCGCGACGGGTGGCGATTGGCTTTGCGCGTTCGATTTGTTTTGGGTCACGATGATTAACAGAAACAGCAGGGCTAAGAAACCGTTAAAACGGTGCATCCGGTCAACTCCAAATTCAGTAAAGCATAGCGCGTTTTCTCACTTCAAAGCATCGCCGCAGGAGCGACACTGCGCGCGCCGCCTCGCGTTGAGCGTCGCGCACGACGCACAACGATTGTACATCGTGCGCGCGAACCAATTCGTGATGAGCGCGCTCGCGAGCAGGATGCCGACGAACACGGCGACGCTCAAAAGCGTGTCTCTCAACTCTTGTATCGCTCCCGCAGGTTTTGATGATAAGTGTGGCCGCGCTCGTAGCCGCGCCGGAAAGCGTCTTGCTCGTAGGCATCGCTGTAGCGTTCGCGCAGGCGCTCCGCCGATTCGTCAAAAGACGCGCCGCGCAGGTGCGGGTGCAAAGCCGCCTCGAAGCCCCGACGATAAATTGATTCGTCCTGTTTGAAATCGCGTCCCTGCCCCGTGTAATCCTCTTCTTCGGCATCGCGCAGGCCAACCCACCAACTCTCGCGCGCCGCGTCAACGCTCTCCGCTCCCGCCTCGTCCAGCGCGCTCTGCGCCGCATACACCTGCCCGTCGTCTTCCAACTGCGCGATGACGACCGTGCGCCCCTGCCTGAGCGCATCCTCGTAAACGAAAAGCTCGTCGTGCGGGAGACCATCCGCAATCTGGCCTTCGAGCGCGCCGCCCGCCGCCATTCCTGCCGCCGCGCCGCCCGCGCCGAACAAGGCCGCGCCCACCAACCCTGCGGCCATGATGGGGCCGACGCCGGGGACGAGCAGACTGGCCGCCGCCGCGCCGAGCGTCATTCCGCCCGCCGCGCCCATCGCGCCGCCGACCACGCCGCCGACGGCGTTGCCCATGCCCGGCTGCTCCGTGTCGCTCGTCGGCACGTCAATTTCCGATTGCCGGTCAGCCTCGCCGGGCGAGAGCAAATTGAGGTTCTCGTCAGACAGACCGAGGCGGCGCAAGTTTTCGAGGGCGCGTTCGGCGTCCGTGCGCGACTGGAAAATTCCGGCGACTGTGTTCATCGCTTGTTGAGTCTCCTTTTGAATAAGTGTGCGTTTAGTTTTATCTCTTTATGCGGCGACATTCAAGCCGTCTCGCCCTGCGCGCGAAAAAGAGGATTGAGCCGCATCCGGCGGCGTGTTAAAGTGTTCTTCGCACATCCGACCTGAAACAAGCGCCGCACGGGAGAACGCACGCGAATGATTGAGATCATCGAAAAACATTGGCCGATGTCTGTGGGCGACGGGAAAGCCACGCGCAAGAAGAAGCCGCGCATTCTTGCCATCACCACCGACTGCTGCACGGGCTGTGCGGGTTCGCCCGCGTGCATCGAGTATTGCCCGATTGAGGCGTGCATGTTCTGGGTTCCCGACGAAGACCACCCGCCGTTCGGACGCATCGAAGTTGACCCTGAACTCTGCATCGGCTGCCAGAAGTGCATCAGCAAAGGGCCGGAGGGCGCGTTTCTCGACGGCTGCCCCTGGGATGCTATCGAGATGGTTCCCACCGAAGACTGGGAGGCCGCGCACGGCCTCGTGCTCCCGGACGCGCCCGCCGGGCGTTAATAAATTTTCACTTACCCGCAGCAGCGCGGCTCTTGATGGCTTCCGCCGTCAGAGCCGCTTGCCGTTTGATCTCTTCCGACATCCCCGCCACGTCCCCGCGCGCGTAACGCTCAACGTCCGGCAACTCTTCCGTCCCGCCGACCAGATACAAAGCGCGCAAAGCCTCCCACGCGTTTTTGCCGTCGGGCGAGAGCGTGAGCACCTCGTCGCCTGCCGCGAGCGGTTTCCCGTCAATCGCCGCCACACGCTCGATCTTTCCCGCAACCGGCGCACGCACCTCCTGCAACGCGCCTCCGGCATCTCTCACGCGCGCCAGCATCGCTTCTCTGGGCACGCCCGACCCGACCGGCAGAATCGTGACGAGCGTTCCATCCAGCGGCATCCTGACGATGTGCGGGCGCAACATCGAGGCCAGTTCCGCGCGTCCGATTCCGTCGTTGAAACGCGACAGAGACAACGCCGCCATTCTTCGCACCGCCGGTTCCCTGTCAGCGAGGAGACGCTTGAGCGCGTCGTGAAACTCCGCAGACTTGTTATCGTCGCCCATGACCCACGCGGCAGCCATACGCAAATCGGGCATCGGATTTTCCGCCACGCGCACCACCTGCGGATACCATTTTTTAACCCCCTCGTCGCCCGCCACGATGCGCTTGTCAATCTGTTCGAGCGCGTGCTGGACGTGGCGCGGCTTCTCCCGGTCGTTCAGATATTTCTCGATCTCCCCGTCGTCGAGCGAACGCCAGAAGGTTGTCCCGTACCACGAGAGGAACGGCAGGATGATGAACAGCGCGGCGACGACCGCGAGCGGCCAGGGCGAACGGCGGCGCGCGGCCTGCGGGGAGGCATCCGGGGCGGGAGCCTTGCGCGCGTGATTGTTGTTTGAATTATCTCCGGCCATCTTCGTCGAGCAGGCAGCGCCTCGGCGCGCGCCCTAGCGCGAGGGATAAAGTTGATAGAGCATGAGGTAGACGATGACGCCCGTGATCGAGACGTAGAGCCAGAGCGGAAACGTCCAGCGCGCGATGCGTCGGTGTCGCCCGAAGTCGCCGCGCCACGCACGCCTGAGCGTAATGATGACGAGCGGAACGATAACGGCGGCGAGAATCGTGTGCGTCAGGAGAATGGTGAAGTAGACGGGGCGTATGAAGCCTTGCCCCGTGAAGCGCGTCGAGCCGTGATTGTAGTGATAGATGAGATAGGAGACGAGAAAGATGCAGGAGACGACGAGCGCCGAGGTCATGCAGCGCAGGTGCGCAGTGATGCGGCGGCGCGTAATAAAATAGAACCCGGCGACGAGAAGCAGCCCGCTCGTCGCGTTGAGCATGGCGTTCAGGTGCGGCAGCTTTGAATAATCCATGAATGTTCGGAGAAGCAAAAGATGCGCGGATTATAACACCCGCGCCGCACTCCGCCGTAATAAATGAAGATGTGACTTAAGGAGACCTGGACGAATAGGAAAGCTGCACTAACGCGAGCGGCAATTGACTCTTAACTCTCTCTATGACCCCTTCATGTTCTCTGTGTCTCTGTAGTGAGTTCTAATAATCGCCACTCGCCGACGCAGATACAGAGGACATGGAGCGGGCAAGAGCAAAGAAAGTTTCATGCGGTTGCCGGTCGCGCCGTTAGTCTTCCGCTTTCTTCGCGGCGTGGGGGGCGGCCTTTTTCGGTGCGGGCGGGCGCTCGCTCATCTGCTCGTAACCACAGCGCTCGCACTGCCAGAGCGGGAAGACTGAGGACGGATCGCTTTTGCTCTCGTAGACGGCACGGTCGGACGGGATGATCTTACCGCCGCACTGCGGGCAGGCGCGCCCGCGTATGCTCTGGTGATCGTTGTTGAGGGCTAGGGCTTCGCTGTCGTTTGCCATCTGCTTCGGTCTCGTTTGAAATTATTCGCCGTCTCCGGGCGGGTTGCGATGCTTGTAGGCGATGACGAAGATCGCGCAGAAGATCGCAACCGGCGGGCACAGGAGGATAAGCGTCGCAATGTTGAGAGTTCGCGCCGAGATGGTGTCGAGGTTCGAGGCCGACGCCTTGCACATCGCGCACTGCGCGGCTGCGTCCGGCGCAAAAATCCAGAGCGCCGCCGCGACGAGCGCGCACAGAAGAAATAGTTTGCGGGCTGCTGTCTCTCTTTTCATCGCCGGACGCTTTTTACCTGTAGACGCGCAAGCCCAACTGCCGGAAGCCGTCGGGGAAGAAGATGAAGAGCAGGCAGACGCAGATGACGAGCATCGGGATCAAAGTGTAAACCAGACTCATACGCTCGTAGCGCAGGTGCATGAAGTAGGCGAGGATGAGCGCGGCTTTGATCAGCGAGAGGCCGATCAAAATCGTCAACATCAAAAAGAGCGGCACTTGAACGTAAGCGAGCACGACTTCGATCATCGTTAAGATGAGCAAAAAGCCGAGGATCACGAGAAAAAGTTTCGTCGTGCCTTCAAAGTGGACGGGTGCGGAATCAATTGCCGCAGTGTCGTCGCCCTCGGCGGCAAAGAAGTCTCTCAGCATGCCGTTTTCGTAAGCCCAGTAAAGCGGGATGGAGGCGAATATGCCGGCGAGGATCAGGCTTACGAGCATGACGAAGAGGCTGTCGATGGAGAAGAAGTTTCCCGCGCGACGCACGTTCGAGAAAGCCATGACGAGGAAGCCCGCCGCAAAGAGCAGGCAGACGCCGTTCAAGATCAAGTCCTGCCGCTTCGCTAAATTGCCGAGTGCTCCGAAACGTGTGCTCATGCCTCTTTAGTCCACCTCACTTTTGCAAAGTTCGCGGCTCTAATGGCCGACGGGGTGAAAATCCACCGACAGCAAATAGATCAACGGGAAGACGAACATCCAGACGAGATCGACGAAGTGCCAGTAGAGGCCGCTGATCTCCACGTCTTCGTGCGTCTTGCGACGGATGCGCAGCGCGATATAGCCGAGATACATCACGCCGGTCAGGACGTGGAACATGTGCAGGCCGGTGATGGCGAAGAAGGTTGCGCCGAAGAGCGGCGACGACTGCGGCCAGCGTTCGAGCCACGCTGACGGAAGCGTGAAGGGCTTGAGGCCGTAGTCGTTGATCAGGTGCAGCCATTCGTAAATGTGCAGGACGAGGAAGGTGAGGCCGCCGAGCATCGTCGCGCCGATCCAGCGCCGCGCTTTTTTCCTGTCGCGACGGGCGGAGGCGGCCACGGCCATCACCATCGTGAAGCTCGACGCCAGCAGGCAGAGCGTCATCACCGTAGAGAAGATGATGCTCGGGTAGAAGGCGAAAGGCGTCGGCCACTGGTCGCTTGAGACGCGCATGTAGCTGTAGCCGATGAGGAGCGCGGAGAAGGTCAGCGCGTCGGAGACGATGAAGAGCCACATGCCGAGTTTCTTGTGGCCGATGTGATAGGGAAAAGTCCCGCCGCTCCAGTCGTCGGCAATCAGGTGCTCTGTCTGCGCGTGTGTGCTCAAACTCTTACCTCCACAGGAAAAGGAGTGCGAACAAATAAACCCACAGCCCGTCCATGAAATGCCAGTAGAGACCGATGGCGTCGGCGCTGGC
>DASQDV010000219.1:0-1728 GCA_035633995.1 Pyrinomonadaceae bacterium
GAGGTGCGCCTGGAGTGCCTGGACGACGAAGCGCAGCTTGAGCGTGCGACGCGCGAACTCCCAGCGCTCCACCGCGCCCGCACGCGCCCGCATGTTCTCACCTTCCGACCGGCTGAACAGGGCGGCGCGCGCAACCTTGACGCAGCGCGGCGCGCGCGTTTCTGGTCGGAGAATTTTCCGCCGGGCGACGAGCGTGCGGACTACGCCGACCTCGAACTCGACATCGCCGCGCGCCTCAAAGAACGCGAAAGCGAGCGCGCCGAAATGTTGATCGACTGGAATAAAGTCATCTGCTCGCACCACGACTTCGCCGGGCTTCCCGCCGACCTCGAAAATATTTTCACGCGTATGCTCGACACGCCCGCGCGCATCCTGAAACTCGCGCTCTGCGCGCACGACATCACGGACTGCCTCGCCGCGTTCGGGTTGCTCGAACGCGCGCGCCGCGATGCGCGACGCGAGATGATCGCCGTCGCGATGGGCGAGGCCGGACTCCTGACGCGCATACTTGCGCCCGCACGCGGCGCGTTTCTCACCTTCGGCGCGCTCACACAGGACGAGGCGACCGCGCCCGGCCAACCCGGCGCACGCGAACTGCGCACGCTCTATCGCGTCCATAGCATCGACGAGCGGACGCAGATCATGGGACTCGTCGGCTCGCCCGTCGCGCATTCCGTCTCGCCGCAGATGCACAACGCCGCGTTCGCCGCGCGCGGCATGAACGCCGTCTACATTCCCTTTGAAGTTGCAGACGTGCGCGCTTTCGTCCGGCGCATGGCGCACCCGCGCACGCGCGAACTCAAATGGAATTTGCACGGCCTGAGCATCACCGCGCCGCACAAAAGCGCGATTTTGCCGCTGCTTGATTCAATCGAACCTGCCGCGCGCGAGATCGGCGCGGTCAACACCGTCGTCTTTGAACCGGACGCGCTCAAGGGCTACAACACGGATGCCGCCGCCGCGCTCGCGCCGCTCACGGGTCGGATCGAGTTGCGCGGCGCGCGTGTCGCGGTGCTCGGCGCGGGCGGCGCGGCGCGCGCTCTGTTGTGGAGTTTGCGCGAGGCGGGAGCGCGCACATACGTCTATGCGCGCGACATCGAGCGCGCACGCGCGACCGCAGAAAAGTTCGACGCTCCGTGTCACGCGCTCGACGGCGCGCGCTTCGACGGCTTCGATCTCGTCGTCAACACCACGCCACTCGGCACGCGTGGCGAACGCGAGACGGAGACGCCCGCCGCCGCCTTTCAACTTCGCGGCGCGCGCGCGGCCTACGATCTCGTTTACAATCCGACAGAAACGCGCTTCATGCGTGCGGCGCGCGAGGCGGGTTGCGAGATAATTTTGGGCGGACTCCCGATGCTCGTCGCGCAGGCCGCCGCGCAATTCAAATTATGGACGGGCGAGGACGCGCCGCTCGAAGTGATGCGAGAGGCTGCGGAAAAGCGAAGGTCGGAGGCCGAAAGTGGAGATTGAAAGTAGAGGTTAGAAGTCAAAGGTTGAAAGTGGAGATCAGAGGTGAGAGGTCGTTTGAAAACTGCCTTCTCTAACCTCTGGCCTCTGACCTCTCGCCTCTCGAATTTTTATGCAAGAGCGATACAGCAGGCAGATTTTATTTGCAGGCATCGGCAGGGAAGGACAGGCGCGGCTGGGGGCGGCGCGCGTTCTCGTCGTGGGTTGCGGTGCGTTGGGGTCGTCGCAGGCGGAGGCTCTGGCGCGCGCGGGCGTGGG
>DASQDV010000220.1:0-6976 GCA_035633995.1 Pyrinomonadaceae bacterium
CCGGGGCGCGCGTGTTGAACCCGCAACCCGGCGCGAGCGATTACGAGTCGCTTGCGCTCAGGATGGCGCGGCAGCGGCGCTATCCTAAAAATTTCACCGGCGGCGACACGTGGAACATACGCGTTAAGCCTTGAAGCGAAACTCAGGCGCTCGTCGCGACGGCCACGCGGGCGCGTGCGGCTCCGACGGGCGCGACGCGGGCGTATAAAAAGATGCTGTTCATCCAAAGCAACAATCTGGCGCTCACGCTCGGAGAGGGCGAACGCCTGCGCCTGCTCGACGCGCTCGCGGCGCGCGGCCTCAAGCCGCTCATACGCTCATCGCGCCGTCACACTTTCGAGTTGCTCGGGGCCGAAAGCGTGGAGGCTTCGCTGGTCGAAACGGCTGCGGCGGAGTTTGAGCGCGAGTTTTTAGCGCGGCGCGAGTCAAAGGACGGAACTTACACGCCGGGCGAGATGTTCTGCGCGTCAGACTGCGTGCTCTTTCTCGTCTTCGGCGCGGGCGCGGCGGAAGGCTTGACGACCGGCATCGTCTACGGCGTGGAGACGAGCGAGCCGCTGACGAAACTCGACCGCTTCTGCCGCGACGTGCGCGAGGCTTTGATCAAGACGGGGGCGGGCAGCAACAGCAGCAGCGGCGACGCGGCGGGAGATGTGCCGCCGGAGTTGCCGTGTTGGAAGACGCGCGCGGCGCGTTCCACGCAGGGACTGGCGCGGTTCATGGCGATACAGCCGATGGATTTCGCCGTCGCCGCGAAGTTGAAAGGCGGTTCGCGCGAACTCGTGCGCGCGTCGGAGTTGATGGAGCAACAACAGGTGCGCCTGTTTTTGCGGCGCGTGCAGGAGATGCGGCGCGAGGGCTATTCGCCGCGCCGCCTGTTTGCAGAGGCCGCGACGCTGCAACAGCAGGGCGGCGTCTCCGTCGAGCGCATGTTGGAGGCCGGACTGCTTGAGCGCGAAGTGCGCGTGAGTTGCCGCAAGAGCGGCCACGCGCTGTTCGACCTGCCTACGCCCGATTCGCTCGCGGCGATCACGATCAGCAAAGCGAAGTGCAGTTTGTGCGCCGCGCCCGTCGCCGACGAGGTGGTCGAGGAGACGATCAACCCGACGTGGCTCGCCGTCTCGCTGCTCGAAGACGGCGGCTGGTTGAACACGCGCGTCTACAAGATCATACGCGCGCTCGGCGTGCCCGACAGCGAGATCGCGACCGGCCCCGCCTCGTCGCACGGCGAGTCGTATCTGGCCGCAGACGTGTGCGGCAACTCATACCTCTTCGTCACCAAAGACGGTGACTTGACGCCCGCCTTCTCGCGCCGCGTCGTCGAGACGGTCGCGGAGACTGAGGCGACGCACCTCGTCGTCGTCATCACCGGCCACGTCGAGGACGAAGGGCGTCTGCGGCTCTACGAGTTCGTGTGGCGGCGCGCGCGCAGCGGTCAGGATTTGGACACGGTGCTTGTCGAAGGTCTGGACAACGCGCGCGGCGAGATCGCGCGTTCCTTCGAGCGCGCCGTTCAACGCCAACTCTCCCGCCACCTCTTTTCGCTCGACGCCGCGCTCGGCCTCAGCGCGAGCGATTTCGTGCTCGACTGGTTCAAGTTGACGAACGCCACCGCAGCGGCGGCGAGCGGCGGGCGCGCCGACAACGCATCGAACGTCCTCATGCCCTCTTTCACCGACCTCGATCAACGCGTCGCGTCTTGACGCGTGCCGCTAGCTCGCTTTCTTCGCGCGTCCGGCGCGCCGCGCCGCCGTCTGCGGCACCTCGCGTTCGAGTTTCCAGCGGAAGCCCGTCTTCGTCGGCGCGTTCAACATCTCCTTGAAGTGCTCCTCGAAGTAGCGACCCATGTGCGGGTTGTTTCCGTCAACGTCCTCGAAGCCGTATTCCTCGGAGAGCGTCCACGAACCATAGACGCCGCCCGACTTCTCCATCACGCGCGGGTCTGCGGCGAGCGCGGCGATAGCGCGCCCGACGAAGCACGGCGTCTCCGATGCGATGAAGCCGAAACTCTTCGCCTCCGGGTTCGTCTCCGCCACCTCGCGCCAGTTCTCCTCGGTCGCGCCGAAATGGTCGAGCATCCACTCCGTCCGCATGAAGCCGGGCGAGACGGCGAGCGCGGCGATATTCTTCGGCGCGAGTTCCTCCGCCATCGCGTAAGCCAAGCGGATCGTCGAGACCTTGACGAGATCGAAGAATAAATTTCTGCGATAGCCGACGTCGTCGCCGTCCGTGACCTCGACGATCAGCCCGCCCTTCTGCTTCCTGTTCTCGCACATCAAGGCCGCGCCGTGCCGGCTCGTGATGATGTGCGAGAAGACTTCGGTGCTCAACCAGCGCAAGCCCTTTTCGACAGACTGTTTCCAGAACGGCTTCCACTCGGCCTGCGTGTCGCCGCCGAGCACGTTGACGAGGATGTCGAGCCGCCCCTGTTCGCGGCGCACGCGCTCAAAGAGCGCGACGACCTGCGCCTCGTCCGTGTGATCCACGCGTGCGTAAATTCCCTGACCTCCGTGCGCCGTCACCATCTCCGCCGTCTGCTCGATGGTCTCGGTGCGACCCGCGTGCACGCCCGTTTTGGGCGGCTCGCCTCGGACGCTCCGTCCCGTGCAATAGACGGTTGCCCCCGCCTCGCCGAGCATGCGCGCGATGCCCCGACCCGCGCCGCGCGTCGCCCCCGCGACGACGGCGATTTTGCCCGCCAAAGGTCTCTTCTTCGCCTCTCTCAAACGCATCTCCTGCCTCCTTTTAGTGTCTTTAAACTTCACACGCGGTCAACGTCTCCGCCTCGAATCTGCTCCCACCCCGGCACGAATAAATTCACGATACGCGCCAATTGTTGACACCCTCTGTCATATATCTGGGATAAAATCGCGCGCGGTCTTAATTTTTGCGGAAGAAGCGGAGGACGCAGAGGATGCGTGCGGACAGATTATTTTCCATCGTGTTGTTGTTGCAGTCGCACAGGCAGTTGACGGCGCACGATCTGGCGGGGCGTCTGGAAGTGTCTGCGCGGACGATTCACCGCGACATGGAGGCTTTGAGCGGCGCGGGCATTCCCGTCGTCGCCGAACGCGGCGCGGGCGGCGGCTGGTCGCTGCTCGGCGAGTACCGCACGAACCTGACGGGGTTGAACGAGGCGGAGATTCAGTCGCTCTTTGTCAGCCAGCCTTCGTCGCGCCTGCTGGCCGATTTGAATCTGGAGAAGGCCGCCGAGGGGGCGTTTTTGAAATTGCTGGCGGCGCTGCCTTCCGTCTACAGGCGCGGGGCGGAGCAGGCGCGCGGGCGCATCTACGTTGACGTGACGGGTTGGAATCGCGCGGAGGAAACGGTGCCGCACCTGCACGCGCTGCAGGAAGCCGTCTGGCAGGAGCGACGCGCACGCATACTCTACGGGCGCGGCAGCGAATGCGACGCGCCCGCAGAGCGTCTGGTTGATCCGCTCGGACTCGTGGCGAAGGGCAGCGTCTGGTATCTGGTGGCGGCGGTCGAAGGAGAGGTGCGGAGCTATCGCGTCTCGCGCGTGCAGGGCGTGGAGCTTTTGGACGAACTGTGTGTGCGCCCTCCCGATTTCGATCTGGCTGCATACTGGGAGCAATCGGCGGCGAAGTTTCGCGCGCACTTGCCCGCGTATCGCGCGCGCGTGCGCGTGCGCCGTGAGATCGTCCCGCGCTTGCCCTACGCCGGAAGGTTCGCGCGCGTAGAGCAGACGGGCGAAGCGGACGCGGACGGCTGGGTTGAGGTCTCGCTCAGGTTCGACGCGGAGGAGATGGCCTGCGAGTACGCGCTCGGCTTCGGCACGCAGTTGGAAGTGTTGGAACCTCCGGCGCTGCGCGAGCGTGTTTTAGAGGCCGCGCGCAGCGTCGTCGCGTTTTACACGCGAGAGGCGGCGCGATGACTTCGCCGCCGCGAATTTATTTGTTGCTCATGCTGACGATCTCTTCTTTCGCCTGATCGTTGCTGGTGCAGATGCCGGAGACGCGCATGCGGAACTCGTCCGGGTTGGACGCGCCGCGCAGCGCCTCTTCCATCGTGATGAGGCCGGAGCGGAAGAGATCGAGCAGCGACTGGTCGAAGGTCTGCATGCCGTACTGCGAGCGCCCGGCGGCGATGGCGTCGCGGATGAGCGGCGTCTTCTCTTCGTTGGCGATGTAGTCGCGGATCGTGCCGGTCGAGATCATGATCTCGGCGGCGGGCACGCGCCCCACGCCGTTCGAGGCGCGCACGAGGCGCATCGAGATGACGGCGCGCAGAATTCCGGCGAGTTGCAGGCGGACGCTTTTTTGCTGGTGCGGCGGGAACGATGAGACGATACGCATGACGGTCTCTGTGGCGTCGAGCGTGTGCAGCGTGGAGAGGACGAGGTGGCCGGTCTCGGCTGCGGTCAGAGCGGTTTCAATCGTCTCGTGGTCGCGCATTTCGCCGACGAGGATCACGTCCGGGTCTTGCCGGAGCGCGCCGCGCAGGGCTTCGGCGAACGAGCGCGTGTCAACGTCAACCTCGCGCTGCGAGATGAAGGATTTTTTGTCGCGGTGGAGGAACTCAATCGGGTCTTCGATGGTGACGATGTGGCCGCCGCGCGTCGAGTTGATATAGTCGATGAGCGCGGCGAGCGTGGAGGATTTGCCCGATCCGGTCGCGCCGGTGACGAGGATCAGGCCGCGCTGTTCGGTCGCCACCTGTTCGGCGACGGGCGGCAGGCCGAGGTCTGTCACCGTTCGCACCTTGTCGGGGATGACGCGCAAGACCATGCTCACCGTGCCGCGCTGCTGAAAGACGTTGGCGCGGAAACGTCCGACGCCCGACAGCCCGTAGGCGATGTCCACTTCGGAGACTTCCTTGAAGCGCTGCTTCTGGCGGTTCGACATGATGGAGAAGGCCATGTCGAGCGTGTCGTCCTGCGCGAGGCGCGGCGCGTTGAGAATGGGTTTGAGTTCGCCGTCAACGCGCATGACGGGAAACGAACCGGCTTTAATGTGCAGGTCGGACGCGCCGCAGGCGGTCGCGCCGCGTAGAAGATCGTCAATTTTGACGGGCATAGAATTAGAACGGAAGGCGCTGGTTAAAGAAATTCAAGATCAAACTTTCGAGGTGGCCGAGAGAGCGGGCAATTTTCGGGCACAACAAGCGGCGCGCTTTCATTCGGAGAAAACGCCCGGCGCACCGTGCGGATTGTTTCGGGGATAGCGCAGCGGAAGAGATTAGCAACCCGTTAGCGCCAATTTCATTCTAGCGAGCAGGGCGGCATCGCGTCAATGAATATCTCTCGATTGCGGATGGCGGAACGCGAAATGCGGATCAACGGGCAGAATCGCTAACAATTCTTCAGCCCTTTAATCCGCATTCCGCGTTACGCCATCCGCAAATTTTATTCCGTGCCGACGGCCAGGAAGCTCTCGGACACTTTGGCCTCCGTCGCGTTCTGTCCCGACGGCGCTTTGATGCTCGCGCCGTGCCCGTTGTTTTCCGGCGCGGCGGCCTTCAACTCTTTGACGTAAGTGAGCCAGTCGCCCGGCGCGGGGCGCGCGCCTTTGGTGATCTCGAAGAAGGCTTGCTGGATGCGCGCCGTCACGTCGCCGCGTTTGCCCGTGCCGATCTTGATCTGGTCAACCGAGCGAATCGGCGTCACTTCCGCCGCCGTGCCCGTGAAGAACAGTTCGTCGGCGACGTAGAGCGCGGCGCGCTGGATGCCGGTTTCGGCGACGGGGATTTCGAGCGTGCGGCAAATCTCGATGACGCTGTCGCGCGTGATGCCCGGCAGGATCGAAGACGAGAGCGGCGGCGTGATGACCCGCCCGTCGTAGACGAGAAAGATGTTCTCGCCCGAACCTTCCGAGACGAAGCCCCGGTCGTCGAGCGCGATGCCCTCGGAGTAGCCGTTCTTGATCGCCTCCATCTTGATCAGTTGCGAGTTCATGTAGTTCGCGCCGGACTTCGCCATCGCGGGCATCGAGTTCGGGCTGAGCCGATTCCACGAGGAGACGCACACGTCCACGCCCTCTTCAATCGCTTCGTCGCCCAGATACTTGCCCCAGTCCCACGCGCCGATGTAGCAGGCGAGCGGGTTTGGGAACGGGTTGACGCCGAAGGCCGGGCGCGCTTCGTCCAGACTGCGGAAGATGATCGGGCGCAGGTAGCACTGTTCGAGGTCGCCGCGACGCACCAGCCCGACCGCCGCTTCGCACAGTTGGTCGAGCGTCCAGTCGTGATCCATGCGGTAGATTTTCGCGGAGTTCATCAGACGGCGCATGTGCTCGCGCAGGCGGAAGATGGCCGGGCCGCGCTCGGTCGCGTAACAGCGGATGCCCTCGAAGACGCTTGAGCCGTAGTGCAAAACGTGCGACATCACGTGGACGCGCGCGTCGTCCCATTTGATGAATTCTCCGTTGTGCCAGACTTCGGAGTTGATGCGTGGCTTCTTCGCGGCTTTCGTGGCGGGTGCGTCGTCTGCAAACATTTAGTTGCTCCTTTTCCGTCTCCGCCCCGTCGGGTCGTCGGCGAAATTAAAATTCGGATGATGCCATCTTAGAGAATGGACTTGTAGAAACTTTGTGCCCAACTTGTACGCGGTAGATTAAATCGCACAATAACAGGAAACGAGCGCGGCTTGCAAGCGCGCCCCTTGCTTCTTCCGGTGCGCGCGAATTACCATCTTTGCCGACTTTATAAACGTTGATTCGACGCAAAATTCCGTACCCGCTTTTGTGATGAGACGAGCGATACGACACCCGCCGACGAGTGTTCTCAAGTCAACTCTCGCGTGCGCCGCGCTCGTCTCTTTCGCACTCGAAGGTTGTCGCCCGATGCCCGAAAACTCACACGCCAACGCCCCGCCCGTCGCCGCCTCCGACGCGAAGCGCGACGACGCCGACGCCAATGCGCATGACCCGCGCGCCGTACACGCGCGCTCGATCCTCATAGACATGCACGCCGACACCGTGCAGCGCATGATTGACGAGGGCGCGGACATCAGCGCGCG
>DASQDV010000221.1:0-14970 GCA_035633995.1 Pyrinomonadaceae bacterium
GCGAGCAAATGGGTCATCCCGCCCTATGGCTCGATCACCGTCAGCGGCTGGCAGATGAGTTCCACGCGCGCACGCCGCTTCTACTTCACCAACGAGCGGGATTCCTACGCGAACAAGCTCGGGCGGCCTTCGGACATGGGCGTCATCACCGCCGTCTTCTTTCGCGAACGACGCGAGCGCGCGGAGATCGTGCAGCCGACGCCGCGCCCGCTCGAACCACTGACGCGCGACGGCGAACGCCGTAACGACGCGAAGCGAAGCGCGCAAAGCAGCGCACCCTCCGCGCGCGCGGAGAGCGGTGCGGGGCGCGTGATCGCACCGGAAGCGAACGACGATTACGCGGCGACGGGCATCGGGCGTTCCGTGACGAATGACGTGTGGCGCGTGGAGATGGATTTGGAGCCGAGTCCGGCGGCGTCGGTGACGATTCGTTATGAATTCCGCGACGCGCTGGTGCGGCTCGGTGTGTTGCCGCGAAATTACCCGCCGCAGCCAGACCCTTTGCGGAGGCGCGAGCGCGCGCGCGGAGTTGAAGACGGGCAATTTTCTCCGGAGCCGTAAGCGGCGAGAGTTGTTGTTGTTGTTGTTGTGCGCGGGCGGGAACAGAACGCGACGGGACGGCGTCTAACAGTCCGTTCCTGGTTGAACTATCAACGGCGGAGGCTTCTCTTTATGGTTCAATTCACCGACCCGCTCTCGCACGTCAGAATCGCCGCGCCGTGTCGCGCCGATTGGGAACGGATGCGTGGCAACGAGCGCGTGCGCTTCTGCGAACAGTGCAGCATGAACGTCTATAACCTTTCCAACATGACGAAGAAGGACGCGGAGGCGTTGATTCTGAGCGCGGAGGGGCGTTTGTGCGTGCGCTACTACAACCGTGCGGACGGCACGATCCTGACCAGGAATTGTCCTGTGGGTTTGCAGGCAATGAAGCGTCGCGTGTCGGGAATTTCGCGTGCGGTTGTCTCGTCGGTCTTGAGTTTCTTCGCCGGGATGGCCGTGCTTGCGGGCTTGGAGACGGCGCAAAATTCTCTGGACGCCACGACCGAAGCGGGACTTGATCTGATCGCCCCCGTGCCGCTTGACCAAGAAGCCCCGCCCCCGCCGGAGCAGTTCACGATCATGGGAGGCATCGCGTACACATCGCGCGCCACGTGGGCGAAGGGGCAAATAGAGTTTAGGCCGGAACAACGGCCTGCTGCTGTCGAAGACTAACGCGCCCGAAGTTATCGCTGACGCTTGAGATCAGATGTGTAGAGTTGTTTGTAAGCGCGATAGTTCGCCATCACTTTGAAGACGTAGTCTTTCGACTCTGCGAAACCGACTTCGGAAGAGAAGACGCCCGCGTCCTTGTGCCCGGCGCGGCGCACCCAGCGCGCGACGTTGTCTTCGCCGCCGTTGTAAGAAGCGGCGACGGCCTCCGGCAGATTCGGAAACATGCGAAAGAGATCGGCCAGATACTCGACGCCGATCCGAACGTTGACCTCCGGCCGGTAAAGATCGTCCTCACGCGCATCCTTAAGTCCCGCCTGCGCGCCGTACTTCGACACAATATCCATCGTCAGTTGCAACAGGCCGCGCGCGGCGGCGGGGGAGCGTGCGCGTTCTTTGAAACTACTCTCCTGCCGCATGATCGCAAGCACGAATCTCGGATCGACGTTGCGCTTGCCCGTCGCGCGCAGGATGACTTCGCGAAACGGGACGGGGTAGGCGCCCGCCGCCGCGTCGAATTCTCTGCGCACGCTCACCTCGCGCGCGTCGGCGGCGCGCTTGGACGCCGCATCGAGCGTGCGCAAACGCGCGGTGGCAAGCCCGCCGTAATAAGACGAGGCGCGGTCGGGAATTGATTGATAGGCGGCGGCGGCCTGCGCCGTCTGTTTCAAATTTTCGAGACTGAAGGCGCGCAGGTAGGCTATCTCTCCGGGCGTGGTCTGGACGGCGGCGGAGAAATTCGCGCCGCGCAGTTCGTCCGCCGTGCGCAAAGCTGCTTGCCAGTCTTTACCGGACACTTCGAGCCGCAGGCGCGCGAAGAGTGCGTTTGTGTCCGTCGGAGTGCCGCGAAAACGCTCGCGCGTGCGCGCGATCCAGTTGCTCGCCTCGTCGTTTCGTCCCGCCTCGCGCCAACTGTCAATCGCGTTGAGATAAGCGTTTTCGATGCGCTCACCCTGCGGGAAGCGCGTGGCGTAATCGCCGTAGCGGGTCGCGGCCTCGACCATGCGATCAAGCCGGAGAAGCGTGGCGCCCACGTAGTAAAAACCCTCGCGCCCCTCTTTGCGCGAGATGAACTCGCGACCGAGACGCTCGAAGAAGGGAAGCGCCTCCGCATAACGACGCTCCTGATAGAAACTGCGACCCATGCCGAAGAGAGCGGCGGGGACGTTCACGTCCGTCGGGTAGCGCCCGACGAGCGCCTGCCAGTGTTCGCGCGCTTCGGCAAAAGCACGGTTGGCGTGATAGGCGGAGGCGCGGCGCATGTGTTCGACGGGCGTGAGTTGCGCGAGTTGGCCGTCGGGCGAGCGGCCTTCGCGATCCAGACGGCGCGCGTTCGAGAGCGCGTCGTCGCCCTGCCCGGCTTCGGACGTGGTTTCGTCGAAGACCGTGCCCGTGACATTGGTAACTGTTACGTTGGCGATTGTCGCATTGGTAGATTCGACCGGAGCGCAGGCCGGAGTGAGCGCGAGCGCGACGAGGCTGGCGAAGATGTATTGGGTCAAAGAAACAAACATAGGTGCCGCTTACTGTAAAATTATAAATTTGAATCGACGCCTGCTTCGTCGGAAGCGCGGGAGAAGGGGCGCGTGGTTCGTTCGATGCTTAAGGCGCGGGATGCGTGCGCCGCCTGAGAGGGGAGAGAGGGACGACCGGCTGAAGCATGAACTCCAACTGCTAAGGCAGAGCAGGCTTCAGCCGGTCGGTAAAAAAACTAGATGTTGCTGCCGCATGTCGGGCAGCCGCAATCACAATCAATCGTCGTCGTGCCGGCCTTGCCCTGACAGTAGGCGCTGCAATATTTCTCGCCTTCATCTGCCGGGCAATCGCAAGCGGCATGCGCGCATTTCTTCGTCTCGTTAGCCATTTCTTTGATTCTCCTTCTGGAAGTTACTGTCCACAGTGCGTGCGCCTATTCTAGCAGCCAACCTGCCAGCCGCGCACGCTTGCGGACGCCGGATACGGGCGCGACTCAGGCACGAGTCTCCTCTACGTCTTCCTGTATCTCGAAACTCGACACGATCTCGGCGGCGGGGCTGAGCGTGGCGGCGACGCTGCAATACTTCGTTTCCGAAAGCTCGATGGCCTGCGCCACAGCCTTTTCCGAAACGCCGCGCCCGCGCACGATGTGTCGCACTTCGAGGCGCGTGTACTTGCGCGGGTGCTCCGCCCGCCGCTCGCCGCGCACTTCGACGCGGTAGCCCGTCACTTGCTGCCGCTTCTTTTCGAGGATCGAGACGACATCGACGGCGGTGCAACTGCCGAGCGCGAGGAGCAAAAGTTCCATCGGCGTGGCGGCGGCAGAGCGCTCGTGCCGTGTGTCGAGCGTCTGCGCGTGGCCGCTCGGCGTGATGGCGACGAAGAGGTCGTCGCCCGCGTAGTGAATCGTCGCTTTGGCATCTTCGGGGTTCATCGGTCAAGGCTCCTTTAACTGACAGGCGAGCATAGCACGGGCGCGAAAAAGACGCCCCTTGCGCCCGCAGGCGCACACGAATTGCATAGATACTGGAGGCGGGAGGATGTTTCTCCGGTTGCAGGGAAAAAGGCGATTCCGCGTGCGAGTCAGTGACTTTGCATGATACGGATAAGCATGCAGTGTGCACGATCTTTGTACATAAACAGGCGTCATCAATAGCGCGCAAACTTTTTTCGACTGCGACGCGAAAAAAGGCGGCAACCATTTCAAAGTGGTCTTGAATCACACTTGACGGTTAGTCGCCGACGTTACGGCGGAGGCGGGAAATTGTTCGACGCGTCGTGCGGTTCGCGGTCGCGAATTTCCAATTTGCGACGGGCGAAAATTTTTTTGACCGCGTGGGCAAGTATCGCATCTCTCCTCTTTTCAAAACATCACTCCCCCCACTAATAGCGGAAATCACGAGAGACAGTCGGAGGATCGTCTGCGCCTCGTGAAAAGTTCGGAAGATGGCTGACGAGTGAAAAAGCAAAATGGAGGGAAGAGTATAATGACTAAAGCAAGACAAATATTTTCGGCATGGATGGTGCTGGCGCTGCTGAGCCTCAGCTTCGGCGTTCAGGCGCAGACGACGCGCCGCCCCGTCTATCGCAACAATCAAGTTCAAACCCAACGAATCCTCAGGCGGCTGGAAATGAACGCGGAACGGTTTCGCGTGAGTCTCGGCCAGGCGCTCGACCAGAGCCGCTACGACGGCACGCGGCGCGAAGACAACATCAACACGGTGCTCGACGATTTCAACCACATCGTTGATCACGTGCGCGAGCGGCAAGCGCAGCAGCAGTTGGTCGCGGCGGACATCGACGCCCTGCTGGCGCGCGCTTCTCGTCTCGACCGCTTTATGACGAATCAGGGCAGCCGCCTGACCGCCCGCTCGCAGAGCGATTGGGCAGCCTTGAAAGCAGACCTCAACCAACTGGCGGGCGTCTATAATGTGGCGTGGCGCAACAACAACGATAACACGCCTTACTCGCCCTACCCGCCCACAGACAACAACTACAACTACGACACGGGGCTGACCGGCACGTATCGGCTTAACGTGGCGCAGAGCGAAGACCCGCGCCGGCAGGCGCAGGCGGCCACCAACAATCTGCCGTACCGCGACCGCCGCCGCATCTACGACGCAGTCGTCGCGCGGCTTGAGCCGCCGACTGAACTTGCCATCGAACGACGCGGCGACAACGTAACCATCGCTTCGACACGCGCCCCGCAGATCAACTTTATCGCCGACGGCACCGAGCGCACCGAACGCGGCGCGAGCGGCAATCAGATTCGCGCGCGCGCCGCTTTCTACGGCGACCAGTTGATCGTGAGCAGCACGGGCGACCGCGACAGCGATTTCACCGTCACCTTCGATCCGCTCAGCAACGGGCGTCGCTTGCAGGTGACGCGTCGCATCGCGTTCACAAACGGCAGCGCACCCATCGTCGTGCGCAGCATCTACGACCGCACGGCCGACGTGGCGCGCTTTGACATCTACAGGGGCGGGAGTGCTTACCCGTCAACCGCGACGGGCACCACCAACGACGATTTCATCCTCGCCAACGGGACGACTTTGATCGCCACGTTGAATACCGATCTGAACACCAGAAATTCGCGCGAGGGTGATCAATTCACGATGACCGTGCGCGAGCCTTCGCAGTATTCGGGCGCGACCATCGAGGGACGCATCTCGCAGGTCAGCCGTTCGGGTCGCGTTTCGGGACGTTCGGGGATGACGTTCAACTTCGACCGCATACGCATGCGCGACGGGCGCACCTATAACTTCGCGGGCTTCGTCGAGAGCGTCCGCACGGTGGGCGGCGAGAGCGTGCGCGTGGACAACGAAGGCACGGTGCAGGAGAGCGAGACCCGCACCAACACGACCGTGCAGCGCACGGCCATCAGCACGGCGGTCGGCGCGATCATCGGCGCGATTGCGGGCGGCGGTAAGGGCGCGGCCATCGGCGCGGTCTTAGGCGCGGGCGGCGGCGCGGGTTCCGTCTACGTGCAGGGCAGCGACGATCTCGATCTGCGCAGCGGCACGGAAGTGACGATTCGCACGAGCAGCCCGAGACAGTAGCACGGGCGACCGCTTCTAACACTTAACCTGAGCGGGAGAAGTCGGCGCGCGAGGCCGTCGCGAAAAGCGGCGGGCGGCGCGTTAACTTCTCCCGCTTTTTCGCAAGTTAAAACTTAAAATTGAATGTGTTATTCTCAGGGCTATGGCAGCTATCCTGGTCGTCGACGATGACGACACAATCCGCGACACGCTTTACGATCTGTTATCCGAAAATCACCTCTGTCATGTCGCCGCGACCGCCGAACGCGCCCTCGAATGGCTGGCAACCGACGTTTACGACGTGGTGCTGACAGACATCTCAATGCCCGGCTTGAGCGGCGTCGAACTGCTCGGCCACGTCCGCCAGAACCAGCCGCAAACTCCCGTCATCATCATCTCCGGCATACAGGATCAGGAGCACGCCAAAGGCATGATCACGCTCGGAGCGTTCAATTATTTGTTGAAGCCGTTCAGGCTGGAGGATGTCGAGCAGAGCGTCGCGCTCGCCATCGAGCATCGCACGCGTTTGCTCAGGGAAGGAAGCGGAACTTGAAGTTTGTCGAGCCGGATTCAGCCGCACTGAGGTGACGAAAGCCGTGCGCGGCCTGCCCTACGCGGCGACGGTCTCCAACCCGATCCGGCATGAGTCGCGCTTGCAACGCATGATGTCCTGCGTGATTTCGGTGATGCGATTCATCGAAAACGGTTTCGTGACGACCCAATCAATCCGCGCCGCTTGTTGTTCGCCCGTCCCCACCACGTCGCCCCAGCCCGTGATCACCGCGAGCGGGAGATGAGCGTTGCGCTCGCGGAGCAGGCGCGAGAGTTCCCATCCGTTCATGCCGGGCATCCCGACATCCGTGAAGACGCCGTCGAACTTATCCCCGTCGAACAATTCGAGCGCCTCTGTCCCGCCGCCCGCCGCCACCGCCTCGCACCCTTCACTTTGAACCATCTCGCACAGGAGTTCGCGGACGTGTGCTTCGTCGTCAACGACGAGAATCCGCGCGCGCGTGGATTCGGCAACGAGCGCCGTCGTGCGCGCCGGTGTCGGTTCGGACTCGGACACGGACGCCTCGGGCGCGCCTTTCGCCACCGGCAATTTGATCTTGAAGGTCGAGCCGCTCCCGGCCTCTGATTCGACTTCGATCTCGCCTTCGTGCCTGAGAATGATGCCGTAGCTGACGGCCAACCCCAGCCCGTTTCCCGCCTTGCCCTTGGTCGTAAAGAACGGGTCGAAGATGCGCGAGCGCACGTCGGGCGTCATGCCGCAGCCGGTGTCGGACACGCTGATGACGACAGATTGATCGACCTCGTTCGTGGCGAGCGTCAGCGTCCCGCCCGTGGGCATTGCGTCAACGGCGTTGAAGACCATGTTGACCAGCACTTCACGCAACTCCGACTCGTCGCCGCGAACGAGCGCGTTCGAGTTGATTTGCAGGTCGAGGCGGATGTAGATGTCGTTGGCTTCGGCGCGATCTTTCCAGCGCGGGCGCGTCATCTCGCCGACATCGAGCAGGAGTTGATCGACGGAGACGGGAGCGAAATCGTGGTCGCGTCGCTGGCGCGCGAAGTCCTGTATGCGCTTGACGGTCTTCGCGCCGTCTTCCGCCGTCTTGATGATGATTTGCAGCCCGCGCGCGAGTTTTTCGGGATCGTCGGTGCGCAACATCAATTGCGCGCGACCGAGTATGCCTGCCAGCACGTTGTTGAAATCGTGCGCGACGCCCGAAGCCAGTTCGCCGAGCGCGGAGAGTTTTTCCAGTTGCGAAAACTGCTGGCGCAGGCGTTCCTGCTCGGTGATGTAATGAGACAACTCGGCGACGTGCCGCTCGGCCTGTTCCGTCTGCGCCACTGCCGCCTCGATGTTCTTCATGTAGGTGACATAGGTGAAATAGACGACGCCGATGAAGGGGAGCGCGCCGATGAAGGCGTAGAAGCCTGCAACGCCGATGAGCTTGGCGAGGACGGCGGCGGCGGAAGCGCCCATGATGTAGGTGAGCGAAGTCCAGAGGTACTTCTTGCGCCACGATTCCCAGAAAGGCTCGTTGAACTTCAGCGCGCCGCCGATGGCGACCGTGCCCGAATTGACGACGTACTGCACGAGCGCCATGACGCACGCGGCGAGGATGAACCGGGGAGAGTAGGGGGCGTTCGTCAACGCCACGATGTCGCCGAACAGGTATTCGATGCACTCGACGGTGGCGAAGGTGGAGAAGGCCATCGTCGCCCCGTTGAAAATCATGGTCAGGGGTTTCTTGCTGATTCTGAGTGAGGTGAACAGGCCGTCGAGCGCGGCGAGCAGGACGCCCGCTTCGCCGCCGAAAAGAAAGATGGTGAGGAAAATGAAGGTGTCGGAGACGGAGATGTGACCGCACACGCGCGGAATCTGGATGCTGATGCGCGTGCCGACGATGAGCGTCACAAAGGCCAGCAGCATGAACCGGAGGTCAATGACTGCGACGTGAAGATCGGCGAGCGACAACAGCACGGCGCACAGACCGAGCACGCACATCAATCGCATGAACGGCCTGGCGAAGCGTTGTTTGCCGGATTCTTGCATCGTCGGTGGGAATTTTAAGAAGGATGCTCCGGGGGCGGGGTGCTCTGCTTCGGGAAGCATGTTCAAATCAGGGCTTGAATTTAACTCGCCCGCGCGCAAATTAAAGCGCCGCGCGCGTCGCGCTTGAAGATATTATTTCGCGGTCTCTTTCAACACGCCCATGCAGCGCGTGTTGTCGCCCGTAATCAATGCCGGATCGGCCTGCTCATAAAGGTCTCCGATCAGCACGCCGTCGCCGATGAGCACGCCGTCGCCGATCAAAACGCCATCGCCGATCAAGACCCCGTCGCCGATCAGGACTCCCGTGCCGTAGAGGAAACTTCCTTGATCGAGCCTCGTCCCGTAACTCGTGAGGATGCTGTCGCCGATCAGGACGCCGTCGCCGATCAGGACACCGTCGCCGATGAGGACGCCGCCCGATTCCACAGTGCCGTCGCCCATCAACATGCCGACATCGTAAATTCTCTGGTAGCGCGTGACGAGAATAGAGCCGGTGGCGTAGGAATGATCGAGGATGAGTCCCTGCGACCACTTGAAGGTTTTGCCCGCGATAGTGGTTTGCGCTGCCGGGAGCGCGCAGTTGTTGCAGAGCATCGGCGCGCCGAGCGGAAGCGCGGCGGTCGAAATGTCCGTGCGCATTGCCTTCGCCAGCCGCGTTGCGCCTTCGATGTTGATCGCGCCCGCGCCCTGCTCGAAGTGGTTGAATCCGGCGAGCGGTTGCGCCGTGTACATGAGGATGGCCTTGGCGAGATTCGGCGTGAGCGAAGGATTGGCTTGCAACAACAGGGCTGCCGCTCCCGCTACGACGGGCGACGCCATCGAAGTGCCCGAAAGATACATCTGCTCTTTCGCTGCATTGTTGCTGACGTTGGCGTCGAGCGCGGGATTGTTGGCGACGAGATAATTCTTCGCCGCCTGCGCGCCGACGAGTTTGTTGCCGGGCGCGACGACATCGGGCTTCAAAAGGTTGTCGTAGTGCCTGACGCGGTTCGCATCCGTCCAGAAACTTCGCGTCGGGCCGCGCGAGCTGTAGGAGGTCATCATGTCGTCGGCGCGTGAATCCGTGCCGAGACTGTTGGCCGCGCCGACGGTCAGGACGGAAGGCTCGTTGCCGGGCGCATGAATCCGGCCGTAGAGTTCGCGCCCCGCGCTGTCTCCGCCTTCGTTGCCCGCCGCTGCGACGACCACGATTCCGGCGTCGGCGAGCCGACGCGCCGCACGACAGAGCGGATCGTACCGGTAAGATTCCACGGCAGCCGTGCCGAGACTCATGTTGACGACCTTGATCTTGTAGGCGGCGTTCGCGCGGTTGGCGTAAACCCAATCGAGCGCGCTCAACAAACTCGAAGTCGTGCCCTTGCCCTGAGAGTTGAGGACGCGCAGGTTGATGAGCCGCGCGTTGTAGGCGATGCCGCGATACGCGCCTTGAGCTACGTCGCCGTTTCCGGCGGCGAGGCTCGCAACGTGTGTGCCGTGACCGTAAGGGTCATCGGTGCGTCCTTCGCCGGTAAAGTCCTGGCTGTAGACGATGCGCGATTTACCTGCGGCGTCGCGGAAGGCGACGTGATTCGAGTCAATGCCGGAATCGAGTATGACGATGCCGGTGTTCGTGCCGTCGAGAGTTGATGCGCCGCCGAGCGCGCGTGCGGCGTCCGCGCCGGTCGTGAGTGAGAGGTGGCCGAGTTGTTTTACTTCGCGGTCGAGGGAGATGTATTCGACATCGGCGCGCGCGGCCAAAGCTTCTACGGCGTGGGTGGGGAGAGTGACGGCGCGCACCTGAAAGTTGGCATACTTGCGCGTCGTGTTGCCGTTATGATAACGGATGTCCGAATCGAGCGACTCGCTCCAGGCGCTGCCCGGTTGAATGATGACTTTTACGCTCTCGCCGTTACCGGCCTTGCCGATCTTTTCGCGCAAGTCTCCGGCGACTTTGTCTTTGACTTTCCCATCCTGACTTGAGTTTGCGCTGGCAGTGCCGGATGAGTAGAACCAGACGCACGCCGTCGCCAGCAGCAGGCAGGCTGCGAGCTTTGAAATCATCAAATGGCGTTTGCTTAAATTCATCTGATTAAACTTTGAAGAGGAAATGTCTCTCGGTCGGGACTTTTGGAACAGCTTGCGGCTTCGGAACAGAGGCCGCCGCAAGCATGTGGGGCAACGCTTGTGCCAGAGCGCGTTTTTGATAAAAATAGGTGAAAAGCGCGAGAAAGCGTCTGTTTGTGATGAGAGGCCGGAAAGGGAAACAGGTGTCTTCGGTCAGCCTGAGAGAGTTCGGTCAGTCAGTTTGAAAGCAGGAACGTCGCGCGGCGAAAATCTGAATTTGTGCGAGCGGCGCATTCGAGCGTTTCCATTTTTTGGAGAGGTGTAGAGACTGTGAAAGTCGGAGCGACGTTGCCGGAAGAGATCGAAGCTTATCGCGACCGCATGTGGCAGCGCGAGCCGGAGCGGCGCGTGGAGACGGCAATCGAAGCGGAAAAGCTGATCGAGCGCGCGGGCTTTTGCGCCGCCATGACGGACGCGCGCCGCCCCGGAGCTTCGCTCTACGTGAGCGTCTGCGGGCGCAGAGACGCGCACATGCCGCGCAACGTGCAGAAAGACCCTGAGAGCAGCCAGACGTGGTTGCTCAAGGACGAGATCATGCGGCGCGGTCGCGTCTATTACGCAAAACTCGCAAAGGCGCGCGCTCTGTTCGTCGCGCCGCGACTCGTGCCGCACTTCAACGCTTTGTGGGGCGTGGCGCGACGCGACGAGAAGACAATTTTGTCGGCGGAGGCGCAGGCGGTTTTGAAAATTTTGCGCCGCGAGTGGGAGATGGCGACGTGTGATCTGAGGATGGCGGCGAAAGTCGGCGAGCGTGCGCAGTTGACGCGCGCCATAGACGAATTGCAGCGCACGCTCAAAGTGATTCCCTGCGACGTGTTGTACGAGCCCTGGTTCACATACATCTGGACGCTGGCTGAAGGGCGTTTCGCTGCGGAGTTGAAAGTGAAGGTGCGGCGCGAGGTGGCTTTGCGCGAAGTGGCGCGCGCCTTTCTCGATGGGGCGGGGCGGACGCTGCGCGGCGAACTGGCAAAAGTCACCGGCCTCTCGCGTCCCGACGCCGGACTCGGCAACCGCGCGCTCGTCGCCGAAGGCTACGCCGTGCGCGTCGAAGACGGCGTCTACCAGCTCGCGGATTTGGAGCGGCGTCTCGAAGAAGGGGATTAACTTACGGTTCGTTGCTTTCGCCGAGCGAGAGTTGTTTGCCCGCGCGCAACTCCTGCTCGATCTCGGCGCGTGCCTCGCGTTCGAGACGCGCGTTTTCGAGCGAATGCGGGACTTGCGCTTCGGCCAGTTCGAGGCGTTGGAGCGCGATGCGCGTCTCTTCGTCGCTGGCGTTGCGACCGGCCGCCGCCTCGATCATCAACAGTCGCGCTTCGGCCTGCGCCCGCCGCCGGACGGCCTCCGCCTCGATTCGTTCGAGCCGCTCGCGGTCGCCGCGCAAATCTTCTTCGAGCGTCGCGCGCTCGGCTGATTCGAGGCGCGACGAATCCTGAATTCTGCGTTTGACGGCCACCGCTTCGCGTTTGGCATTCTCCGCGACGCGCGCCGCCGTCACGCGCGCGGCGAGCGTTTCGCGGTAGGCGTCTGCGAGTAACAGGTTGCGCGCTTCGATCTCGCGCAGCGTGCGCCGCTCGGCTTTCGTCAACTCGGATGTGAACCAGGGCAGTTCATCGCTCGTCACGCCGTCGGCGGCCAGACGGTTGCGCAGGCGCTTCTCCCACTGCCAGCGATAGACGAACATGAGGACGACGACGACAAGGCCGAAGATCGACCCGGCGGCGAGTGTCGTCATGGCGAGCAGCATGAACTCGCCCGCTTCCGAACCGCTCGCGGCGTTGAAATAACGGAGCAGGAAATAGAGGGGCGCGGGCAGCGCGATGACGAGAAAGACGAGCCAGGGCGCGTATTGCAGCAGGAAGAGCGTGGCGCGCTCCTTCGCCGTCAGCCGGTTGTTGCGTTTATCGCTCATGAAAGTGGTCTTCGCTTCGAGACGGACAGGCTATATAATGCCTTGTCACACACGTATGCGACAAGGCACACAGGAGAGATGATGAAAAAAGGATTGCCCCGGAGTTTGACGTTGCGATTGCCGTTACTCCTGTTGCTCGCGCTCGCCTGCACCCCCGACGCCAACGGGCAGAAGGGCGACGGCGAATGAGCGCGGCGTGCTGAAGTTTCGCGCGGCGTGCGCTCCGTGACGATTCCGGTGACGCTCAAACTAAAGGATGAGACCCCGGCCAGCGAGGAACTGCGAACGCTCAACCTCGTCGTGACCGAAGACGGCGAACGCCAGGAGATACTTTCGACCCGGAGCGCCGCCGACCGCGCCCCGCTCGCCCTCACCGTCCTCGTGCAGGACGACCTCGTCTCGTCCGTCGCACTCGAAATCGGCGGCCTCGCCACTTTCATCCGCAGCTTGCCGCCCGGCACGCTCGTTCAGGTCGGCTACCTGCGCTCCGGGTCGCTCCAGATCAGGCAAAGGTTTACGATTGATCTCGAACGCGCGGCGAAAGCCCTGCGCGTCCCCGTCGGCATCGCCACCGCCGGGCCGTACAACCCCTACGTGCAGATTTACGACTCGCTGAAACGCTACGGCGGTGTGCCGCACGGGACGCGCCGCGCCGTGCTGGTCGTCTCCGACGGACTCGACCTGTCGCGCGGCGCGGACAGTTCCTCGCCCATGCAGAGCACAGACCTCGAACGCGCCATCGGCGAAGCGCAGCGGCGCGGCGTGGCCGTCTACGCCATCTACGCGCCGACGGTCGGGCAGGGCGGCGGTTCGCCTCTGGTCGGCAACGCGCAGGGGTCGCTCGCGCGGCTCGCCGACGAGACCGGCGGCAAGGCGTTTTTTCAAGGCAGGGGCGCGCCCGTCAGCTTCGAGCCTTTCCTGCGCCAACTCTCCGACCGGCTCTCGCGCCAGTTTGCCCTGACCTATCTCTCGACGCACGCGAACAAAGGCACGCACCGCATCAAGATCGAATCGCCCGGCACGGACGCGGAGATCGCTTACCCGGTCGCCTACACGCGCAGGTGATTTCGACCCGCGCGGCGATGCCGAACGCATCCCCCGATTCGTCAACGAATGGCTCTGATGATTTTCGCGTTCGCCTCGCACGCGTTAGAAAAATTACCGGGAAAGTGTTGGAGGGTTTCTTGTACTTCAAACAATTCTATCTGGGCTGTCTCGCGCACGCCTCATACCTGATCGGCTCGGAGGGCGAAGCGGCAATCGTTGACCCGCAGCGCGACATCGAGCAGTACATCGCGGAGTGCGCGGCGCAAGGCTTCAAGATCAAGTACGTCGTCGAGACACACCTGCACGCGGACTTCGTCAGCGGCCACTGCGAACTCGCCGCGCGCACCGGAGCCGAGATCGTCTTCAGCCGCCACGCGAACGCTTCTTTCCCGCACCGCGCCGTTCGAGACGGCGACGAGTTGCGCGTCGGGCGCATCACGCTGCGCTTCTGGGAGACGCCCGGCCACACGCCCGAAAGCATGTCCGTCTTGGTCATCGACCCGGATGTCTCGCCGGAGCCGCAAAAAGTTTTGACCGGCGACACGCTTTTCATCGGCGACGTGGGACGCCCCGACCTCTCCGGCGCGCGCGGCCACACCGCCGAAGAGATGGCCGCCACGCTCTACGAAAGCCTGCACGGCAAACTTCTCAAACTCGACGATGCGGTCGAAGTCTTTCCCGCACACGGCGCAGGTTCTATGTGCGGGCGCAACATCTCGAAAGAGACTTCGTCCACCATCGGCCAGCAGCGGAAGTTCAACTACGCCCTCGCACCGATGCCCAGAGACGAGTTCGTACGCATGATGACGACGGGGATGCCCGCCGCCCCCGCCTATTTTTCGCGCGACGCAGAGATCAACCGCACGGGCGCGGGCGCGCTCGAAACCCTGCCGCGCCCCGAAGCGTTGACGCCGGAAGCGGTGCGAATCGAGACGGAGCAAGGCGCGCTCGTCCTGGACGTTCGTGCGGCGGCTGACTACGGCAACGGCCACATTCCCAATTCGCTCAACATCGGACTCGGCGGCCAGTTCGCTTCGTGGGCGGGCAGTTTGATCTCGCCGGAAACGGCGCTCATCCTCGTCGCGGATAGTGAGACGAAGGCCGAGGAAGCATTGCTCCGGCTCGCGCGCGTCGGGCTGGAAAATGTCAAAGGGGTCTTGCGCGGCGGCATGGAGGCGTGGCAAAAGGCCGGACTCCCGGTGGCTACGGTTCCGCAGATCAGCGTCGCGGAACTACGGCGGAGGATCGAGGAAGGCGAAGACTTGCAGGTCGTGGACGTGCGACGCGCGGGCGAATACGAAAGCGGGCACGTCCCGCGCGCACGCCTTGCGCCGCTCTCGGAGTTGCGTGAAAACGCGCTCGACTGGCTCGACCCGCAGCGGCCTACGGCCATCGTCTGCGCGGGCGGCTATCGTTCCAGCGCGGCCACGAGCCTGCTCGAAAGTCGCGGCTTCCGCCAACTCTACAACGTGACGGGCGGTACTTCCGCCTATGTCGAAGCTGGCTATCCGGTCGAGAAACCCACAGACTAGCCGACGCTCGAACAGACCGGCAAATTTATTGTTGAGTAAGGAAAGTTTGAGGGCGGCTAGTCGGGATCGAACCGACGACCTCAAGAACCA
>DASQDV010000222.1:0-4246 GCA_035633995.1 Pyrinomonadaceae bacterium
TTCATGCGCGCCTGCCGCCGCGAGAGCGTGCCCTACACGCCCGTCTGGCTGATGCGGCAGGCCGGGCGTTACATGCGCGAATACCGTGAAGTGCGCGCCCGCACCACCTTTCTCGAACTCTGCAAAACGCCCGACCTCGCCTCCGAAGTGACCGTCTACGCCGCCGAACGGCTCGGCGTGGACGCCGCCATCATCTTCGCCGACATCCTGCTCATTCTCGAACCGCTCGGCCTCGAACTCGAATTCGCCAAGGGCGAAGGCCCCGTCATACACAACCCCGTGCGCACGGCCGCAGACGTTGACCGCCTGCGAGAACTGGAGACGGTCGAGAGCCTCGATTACGTGATGCAGGCCATCCGCACGACGCGACGCGCGCTGAAAGCAGACTTGCCGCTGATCGGTTTCGCGGGCGCGCCCTTCACGCTCGCCTCTTACATTATCGAAGGCGGCTCGTCGAAAAACTACATCCACACCAAGCGGCTGATGCACGCCGACAGCGGCGCGTGGCACGCCCTGATGTCGCGCATCGCGCGTGCGCTCCCGCTCTATCTGAACGCGCAAATCGAGGCGGGCGCACAGGCCGTGCAGCTTTTCGACTCGTGGGTCGGCTGCCTCAGCCCCGAAGATTATCGGGAATTCGTCCTGCCGCACACATTGCAAGCAATTCGCAACATTTCGCCCGGCGTCCCCGTGATACACTTCGGGACGGGGACGGCCACGCTCCTCGAATTGATGCGCGAGGCCGGGGGCGACGTGATCGGCCTCGACTGGCGCATCCCTTTAGACGAAGGTTGGCGGCGCATCGGACACGACCGCGCCGTCATGGGAAACTTCGATCAAATCTTGCTCTTCACCTCTCCCGCGATAATTCGCAAACACGTCGGGCGCATTCTCGAACTTGCACAGGGGCGCCCCGGCCATATCTTCAACCTCGGGCACGGAATCTTGCCCGAAACGCCGGTGGAGAACGTCTGCGCGCTCGTCGAAGCAGTTCACGAGATGAGCCGTAGATGAGTGTCTAAGTCTGGTTCAAAGATGACCGGGAATCTGCTCGACAAACTTCGCTTCTGGGGACGCCACCGCTGCCCGCGCTGCCGCATGCCGCTCGGCGCGGAGGAGATCGCGTGTCCCGTCTGCCAGCTTGAGATCGTGTTCTTAAACGAGGCGGGCGAAGTGATGGTCGAGATGGTGGCGGTCGAAGACCCGCACGAGTATGAGAGCGCGGAGGTGGGCGAGTATCACATCACGCTCGCGCTCGAAGAGGCGGGCGACATGCACATGCCGCGCCTGCATCTCCCGACGCGCCCGCAGCGCGCAGACCTTGTGCCGCTCCCCGGCGGCACGTACGGCATACGCTTTCACAACCGCATCGCCCTCGAAGATATCAGTCGCGGCTAGAGCCTGAGCCGCGTTTGGACGATAGTTCGTAGCAGTTGCAGCAGTGCGTTTTGAAAATTCGCAGACGCCGATTCGGACGGTTCGACAGGTGCTCCCCTGCCCTGCTTGAGCCAAACATAAACCCCTTAACCCCTGAGGACATTCCCCTGATGCTGACGCAAAATAGAAGAACCCCCTTCGGCCTACTTGTGTGCGCCGTGCTGCTGGTCATTTTCGCAGGCGACGCTCGCGCACAGAAAACCTGCAAGCCGCGTGTTGACAAAGGAAACATCGCGGTCGAACTCACGATCCCGAATTTCAACGGCGGCCAGCGCGTCGTCCTGTCTATGGCCGCGAAGGCCAAAGAGCAGCGCGCCTTCGGCGAGCTTGCCCCGAATCAATCCGCCAACCACGCCTCGCCCGTCTCTTATTCCGTGACGATCACAGAGAAGCGCAACGACGGCGTCGTGCTCGATCTGCAAGTCAACACGCAGAACAAGAACGGCGCGTGGCAGGTCACGAAACGGACGATCAACCTGACCCACGAAACCATCGTCGAGCAGCGATATCTGACGGGCGTGCAGGTGAAGGCTTATTTCAAATTGCGCCCGTTCAATTGCAAATCCCTGTGAGCCGTATGACAGGGGAGGAGTTGAGACAGGCGGTTGAAGACGAGATCAGGGAGATCGTCAACCGCGAAACGCGCGCGTGGGACACGAAAGATGTCAAACTGTTGTTGACCATCTTTCACCCGGACATGGTCTGGCCCTGGCCGCCCGACGCGCGCTCGCACGACCCGGCGACGTGGATTTTCTGGGCGGGTCGCTACAACTACGAGCGTTGGCGGGCGAACTGGCAGGAGTTGTTCGACACGCACGCACTCGTCCACAACCGGCGCGAGATCGTCCGTGTCGTTGTGACGGATGAGGCGGACGGCGCGTTCGCAGTTGTTGACGTGGACACGCTCTGGCGCGACCACCGCGACGGGCTGGACTTCCGTTGGCAAGGCCGCGCCTGTAAAGTCTATGCAAAGGTCGGCGACGAGTGGAAGATGACGATGCACACGGGGCTGCTCGACTATTCACAATCATAGATTCGCGCGGGCGGCGCGGCGGGCGCGGCGGTAAATTCAAGGGGTTTCAGTTTTTGATGAGCGACTCACAATCAACCGAGTCTTACGATGCACTCGTCGTCGTCTCCTTCGGCGGCCCCGAAGCGCCCGGCGAAGTGATGCCGTTTCTCGAAAACGTCCTACGCGGTCGCAACGTCCCGCGCGAGCGCATGCTTCAAGTCGCGCACCACTACGAGTTGTTCGGCGGCGTCAGCCCCATCAACGGGCAGAACCGCGCGCTCATCGCCGCGCTCGAACGCGAACTCGGCGAGAGCAATCTCAAGCTTCCGGTCTACTGGGGCAACCGCAACTGGCATCCGCTGCTCGCCGACACCGTCCGGCAGATGCGCGACGATGGCCGACGCCGCGCGCTCGCCTTCGTCACCTCCGCTTACAGTTCCTATTCCGGCTGCCGCCAGTATCGCGAAGACATCGAGCGTGCGCGCGAAGCGGTGGGCGAAGGCGCGCCGCAAATTGATAAGCTGCGCGTCTTCTACAATCATCCCGGCTTCGTCGCGCCGAACGTCGAAAACCTGCAAGCCGCGCTCGCAGAGATTCCCGCCGGAGCGCGTCGCGCCGACGCACACGTCGCTTTCACGGCGCACAGCATTCCGCTCTCGATGGCCTCCGGTTGCGACTACGAGGCGCAACTACTGGAAACCTGTCGCCTCGTCGCGGAAGGGGCGGGTGCCGCGCGCTGGCGGCTCGTCTTTCAAAGTCGCAGCGGCTCGCCCGCGCAGCCCTGGCTTGAGCCGGACATCTGCGAACACCTGCGCGAGTTGAAGCGTTCGGGCGCGACAGACGTGGTGGTCGCACCCGTCGGTTTCATCTCCGACCACATGGAAGTCCTGTACGATCTCGATACCGAAGCGCGGCAAGTCGCAGGGGAGATCAAACTGAACATGATCCGCGCGGCGACCGTCGGCACGCATCCCACGTTCGTCAAGATGATCCGCGAGTTGATCGTCGAACGTCAGACTTTCAATCCCGTGCGGCGCGCGCTCGGCACGCGCGGGGCGAAGGAAGATGTCTGCCCCGCCGATTGTTGTTTGATGGGCGCAGGCCGACCCGCCGCAGTTCAAGCTGCCGACTCCGCGCGTCCCGCACTAATCAATGAACGTCCCGCCTGAAGCAACCGATTCGCGCCGCCGCATCATCGTGGTCGGCGGCGGCATCAGCGGGCTGGCGGCGGCGCACGAACTGACACAACACGCGCGCGCGCACGAACCGTCGCTCGAAGTCCTCCTTGTCGAAGCCTCCGCGCGATGCGGCGGCACAATTCGCACCTACACGCGCGACGGCTATCTCCTCGAAGGCGGCCCCGACGCCTTCATCTCTGAAAAACCCGAAGCCCTCGAACTCACGCGCCAACTCGGACTCGAATCAAGCCTGCTGGAAACCCACGCGGCGCATCGTCGCTCTTTCATCGTGCGCGGCGGGCGTCTGCGCCCCGTGCCCGAAGGTTTTCATCTGCTCGCGCCGTCGCGCTTCTGGCCTTTCGTCACGACCGACATTTTCAGTTGGGCGGGCAAGGCGCGCATGGCGCTCGATCTGTTTTTGCCGCGCCGCGCCGAAACAGAAGGCGACGACGAAAGCCTCGCCGCGTTCGTCCGCCGTCGTTTCGGGCGCGAGGCTCTGGAGCGCATGGCGCAGCCGATGGTCGGCGGCATCTACACGGCAGACCCGGAACACCTGAGTCTGCGCGCGACGATGCCGCGCTTCCTCGAAATGGAACGCGCCGACGGCAGCATCATCCGC
>DASQDV010000223.1:0-3091 GCA_035633995.1 Pyrinomonadaceae bacterium
GTGGGACTAGCACTGGTTGAGGACACCGGGTTTGAGGCATTCGATGCCGGAACACTTGCCGAATCGTGGCGGCAGCAACCCGGCGCACCCTGTTATTGCACAGACCTCACTATTGAGGAGCTACCTGGTGCGCTGGCGGCAGCCGAACGGGCGCGTCTGCCTAAGCGGCGCGATTTGTCGATTGCGGCAATTCAGGAACGAGTCGGAGACGGCACCACGAATCCCGATTCAGAATACGCCGTTCGACTAACTCGTGCATTGTTTATGTGAACTTTCACAAATTTTGGAAGATAACAGGAAAAGGTATAAAAAAGAGTGTGCAAAATTTTAATTTTGCACACTCTTTTTGTTAATTGAGATGGTCGCATTAGCGCACCTGCTGGAGTCGGGCTATAACATCCGCACCATCCAGGAACTCCTGGGGCATAAGGACCTCTCGACGACGATGATCTACACCCACGTGCTCAAGAAGGGCGGGAGGGCGGTCAAGAGCCCCGTGGATGAGTGAGAGAGGGCGGGATAACCACCGGCACTGGTGGTCACTTTCGACCGTGAACTCTGTGTGCTCTACAAGCAGGAACTCGACCGCATCATGCCGCCGGAGGCGAGCGACATTGTGATGACCATCTGGCAGAGCGATCCCGCCGAGTGGCGGCAGAAGTACCACCGCAGCAAGGATGACGAAGCGCGGCTGCTAGACCGCTACCTTGACCCGTCCGACCCGCTCAAGATTTTAGTCGTTAGCTCAAAGCTGCTCAGGGGCTTCGACGCGCCGATCCTTCAGGCGATGTACATAGACAAGCCCATGAATGAGCGTCACTTGTTGGAGGCCGTCCGCCAAACCGACCGCCCATACCCGAACAAGACGCACGGACTGATTGTCGACTACTTCGGTATCTTAGACGGTGCCCTGCGTTCACTGAACTTCGACGGCGCGTTTTTGAGGCGCGCCTTCGCGAACGTTGACGAGTTGAAGAGAGATTTACCCGCTCGCGTGCCGGTCAATGCCGACCGCATCGACCTTCACTCACTGGCCGTCGATGGTGAATTGCTCGCGACCATTCTCGTGAAGAGTGAACCGGAGAAACTGAGAGAGATCGAGATCAAGTTCAGAGCGCGCTTGCACCTGCACAAGAACAACCCGGTCTTTATCGCACTCGGCCGGCAGCTCGAAGACCTGAAAGATCATCACCGCCAGGAACTGATGAGCAGCTTTGAGTATCTCAAGCACCTGCTCGACCTCGCTCGGATGTGCGAGAAAGCCGAAAGGGAAGTTGACCCGAGGGAGGAGCGGGAGCAGACCAGAATCGATTTGACGGAACTATTCAACGACGTGCGAGGCAATGACGATCCCAAGAAGGTTGAGCGGGTCGTCAACGACATAGACTCCGGCGTAAGATTCATCCGTTTCCGCGGCTGGCAACAGACGCTCGACGGCGAATACGAAGTCATCAGGACACTGCGCACGACATTACGCAAGCACAGGCTCCATCACGAAAAGGAGCTATTCTATCGGGTATACGACTACGTGAAACAATACTATTGAGAGCCTTCCCCGGCCTCGCCCTTTTGCAGAGATAAGGCACAACAAGAAACTGCTCCATTGCCCTCTAACAGCGGTATGCGAAATGCCTGATGATTTACGCGAATTATCGGACGGTCACTACACAGTAGGTCTATTCACCAACAACACCATACAAAAGGTTCCTCGGCATAAACGACATTTAAGGACTCTAATAACATCAGTACACCGCGTCGCCTCGAATAGCACCGTTTGCGTATTCCTAAACTGATTAGTCCCCATCCCAAGTTAGAGTGTTGACAGGGCTACTATCCAAGTTCTCCCGCGCGTGGTCGTAACGCATCACCGTCTTCGGATCTTTGTGTTTGGTGACCATCTGCACCTCACGATACGTGTGCCCGTCATTCAACAGTTTCGTCACTACCGTGCGTCGCAGGTCGTGCGGTGTGACGTGCCCGATGCCGGTGAACTCAGCCCACCGCCCCACGATCTTCTGCACCATCCGTGTCGATAATGGCCTGTCGAACTCCAATGTCCGGTAGTTGACTACCGGCTGAAAGAGATACGCCTCGTCCCCGCCGCTCCGCAGCGTCTGCCGCCTTTCGCGGTCGAGCTTGAGATACTCATCAAGCGCCTCCTTGACCTCCTTCGGCAGCGGCCACACCTCTTCTTTGCCGCCTTTGATCTTGCAACGAAGCGTCCAGCGTCCGTGGCTCCACTTAACCGATGAGACGCGCAACTGGCTTACCTCCGCCAGGCGCAAAGAGAGCCGGAGCATGACGAGCAGGATGGCGTGGTCGCGCGCGCCTTCCACTTTGCTCCGGTCAGGGCCGGAGAGCAGATACCTGACCTCCTTGGCCGTCAGTGCCCTGCCCTGCGGGTTGGTCGGTAGCTCCGGCGGAGTGACTAACTTCGTCGAGGCCGGGTTGAGTGTGATGACGCCGCCGGCTCTGAGGTATTCGAAGAACGAGCGGACGATGGCGAGCTTCGTGGCGACCGTGTTCGGTTTGCGCCGCTTGCCAGTTCGCAAATTATCCCGGTAGGCGATGACATCAGATGGTGTTACCTGAGAAGGGTGGATATGTCCGACGAAGGCGAAGAACTCCCGGATCGCGCGGGTGTATGCTGAGCGCGTCTCTTCCGAGACCGACTTGTAGATGAAGGGTTGGGCCAGTTTGGGGTCGAAGCGGGAGGATGATGGAGACGGTACGGAACCGGACAGAGTGTTGACGACTTCGATTGCGGCCAGAGTGTCGCCCATCTACGTTTCCTCCCGACGCCGGTTCACGGACGTGTCAGTGCGTGTTCGGGTCGTCAACGTTCAACCCTCCCGCGATCCCTGCGTTGTTCAGTTCCAGGTCGGCCGAGACGAGCGTGACAGGTGGTTGCCCCGCAGCAAGGTAAGCAGCATTCACTTCCAGCGCGGCTGCCAGTTGCACGGCGTCGTATCCGCGCAGAGTATGCCGTTCCGCCAGCGCCTCGGCCTGAGCGACAAGTGCGGCAGTGACTTCTATCACCTGATAATCGGAGACGAAGTCTGCGCGCACGTCGGCGAGAGCGGCATCCGCA
>DASQDV010000224.1:0-9306 GCA_035633995.1 Pyrinomonadaceae bacterium
ATAGACCGAGAGCACGGCGACGAGCAGGAGGGGCAGGCTGATCACGAGCACCTTCAGGAAACTCCGTGCCGTCGCCCTGAGCAACGCGCCTGCGCCGCCGACGCCGACGGCGTAACTTGCGCCCGCCGCCTGCACGACGAAGAACAGGAGCGGCGCGAGAACAAAGGTCGCGCCGGTCACGAAGAGTTGCCACATGGTCGCCTCGCGCGTCGTGATGAAGAAGAAGCACGCGGCGATGAGCGCGAGGTAGAGTGCGGCCAGCACGGCGAGCGCGCGCGGCGAGCGCAGGAGGCCGCGCGCGGCGGCGTAGATGGAAGCGAGTACGTTCTTGGTCATGTCGTCACCTTCAGATCAAACAATTTACTGCCTGTCCAGTATGGTCAACTTCCCGCTCGCCGTGTTCGACTGCACGTTCGGTTGGTACATCAACTCGACGCGCGCCGGGGCGACGCGGAAGTCGCCCGGCTCCTGCACGCGCAGGGCGTACTGGAAGATGGTCTTGCCGTCGAAGAAGTTGAGGAAGAAGGCCGTGCGCTGGTCGCGGAACTCGCGCGAACTGTACCAATCGCTCCAGCCCTGCTCCGTGTAGTTGAGGCTCAGGCCGCCCGCGCTTTCCACCTGTTCGGTACCGGCGGGGATCGGGTCTTCGATGAGCACGTAGGGCGCGGCCGTGCCCTCTATGGTGAGACGCGAAACTATCGTGTCGCCCGAACGCAACTCGCCCGTGAGCGGCTCGGTCTTCCACTTCAACTTCCCGCCTGAGTCTTCGTCCACGCGCAGCCGCAAATATTCGCGCGTGATCTTCAAGCCCGAAGTGCTCTGCGGCGCGACCTGTTCCTCGTTCGTCGCATATTCGAGCGTGGCGGTCGCATAGAGCACGCCCGCGCCGCGTTTGACGAAACGCACCTGCGTTGCGCCGCCCACCTGTTCGTTCTTGCGCGTGACGACGTAAGACTTCGCGGCGGAAGCCTCCGCGACCGTCACCTGTTCGGCCACGACCTGCTCGCCGTTGACGTAAACTTCGAGCGCGTAGTCGGGCGAGAGTTCGTTGCTCACTTTGAGATAGTCCGTCAAGCCGTAGATGACGAAGGCGGTCTGGCGCGTCGAGACCCAGAAGGAGCCGCGCTTGCGATTCGCCACCAGCCAGCGCACGGCCTTCGGCATAACACTGCTGTCGGGCGCGATCTGCGCGAGCGCTTTAATGGAGAGCGCGGTGGCTTCGATGCTGGTGTCCTCCGTGTAATTCTCGAACTGGCGACGCGACTGCCAGTGCGCGTCGAAGTCGCTCTGTTGAGCCGAGCGTTCTATCTCGGAGGCGAGTTGGCGCGCGCGCCCGTCGCCGCGTTGTTTTAAGGTGAGCGCGAGCAGGGCGCGCGCGTAGGGTTGCAGCCGCCCGCGATTGGTGAACAACTCTTCGAGGTAGCGCGGGTTGACGCCGCCGCTCGCGTTCAGGGCATAGACCATGTAGGCGCGCGTCTCCATCTCGATGTTCTTGCCGTCGTCGTTCTTGCCCGCGTCGAGCAGGCCGGACAACTTGCCGCGTCCCCGTTCGACGCGCGCGTCGTCCGTTTGATAACCGGCGCGCGAGGCCATCGTCAGCCCGTCAACGACGTAGGCCGTCATCCAGGGGTCGGTCGGGTCGTCTTTCCACCAGCCCCAGCCGCCGTCTTCGTGCTGGAAGTTGTAGAGACGCTCGGTGCCCTTGCGCACCTTCTTGGCGATGTTGTTCGTGTCGCGTATGGAAGCCTGCTCAACGTCGCGCAAAGTGTTGGCGACGATGACGGTCGGCAGGAATTGCGACATCGTCTGTTCGACGCAGCCGTAAGGATAGCCCGTCAAATAATCGAGCGCGCCAAAGAGCGTGGCGGCGACGGACGGCGCGGCCTCGACGCGCAGCGTGCGCGCGCGGGTCTGCGTTGTTCGGCAGGTTGAGCGTGATGGTGCGCTCTGCGTCGCCGTCGCCCGCGAGCGTGGCGGCCTCGCCTGTGGTCTGTTTCAACCCGCGCGGGACGACCGGAATCGAGAGTTCGACCGCGTCGGATTCCGTATCGGTAAGGGCTTTGGCAAGGAGCGTTACGTCGCCCGTCTGCGCGGCATTGACGCGCCAGTTGACGCGGTGCTCGCCGTTCTTCGGGATGGTGACGGTCTGCGTGGGCGGGTCTAAGAGTTGCGCGCCGGAGACGCTCAAGGAAATTTGCGTCGTCTTGTCGGCGTTCAGGTAGTTGTGCGCGATGCCGGAGAGCGTGACCACATCGCCCGACGTGAGAAAGCGCGGCATGGCGAGGCGGATGATGACATCCTTGCGCTCGACGATCTTGCTCGTCGCCGAGCCGACGCGCGTGTCCGCCGTGACGGCGCGGGCGGTCGCGCGCCACGTCGTCAGATTGTCGGGGAGTTCGACTTTGACGTTGGCCTTGCCGTCCGCGCCCGTGATGACGGCGGGCTGCCAATAGGCCGTGTCCTTGAAAATCTTGCGAATCAGAGGCTCGACCATGTCGCCCTCGTTCTTGAAGTCCGCGAGTTGATAAGCGCGCTTATTCTTCGCGAGTTGAATCCGCTCCTTGCCCGCGTAGCCCGTGAAGTTGTAGTTGACGGCAAAGGTCGTGTTCACCTCGTTGTAGCGTTGCGCGTAAAACGATTTGCGTATGTCGCCGACCGTCTCCTGCATGATGCTGTAGATGGCTTCGTCAACGACGCCGAAACTGACTTCCGCGCCCGCCGCCGGAGTCCCGTCGCCGTTCTGCGCCGAGATGGTGTATGAAGCCGTCTCGCGCGGCTTGTACTCCTTCTTGTTCGGCACGATCTCGACTTTCAAGAGACGGTCGCGCGGCGGAACAACCAGCGATTCCGACGCCGAAAACATCTCGCCGTTCTTCACGTAGGCCACGCTCAGGAAGATGTTCGGCGCGTGTTGCGCCTCGATGGGCACGTCTATGACGACGGCGCGCCCGGCGGCGCTGATCTGGCGCACGCTCATCACGCTCAAGAGTTCGGTGGTGACAAGCAGGTGCGCCTTGTCGGTCGGGAGCAGGGCCAGGACGTGCGCGGTGTCGCCCGCCTTGTAAGATTTTTTGTCGGGGACGAGTTTGACGGCCTCGCTCTCCTGATACGAATAGTCGGAGAATTGATCGCTGCGGTCGGCCACCCAGAGCGAGCCGCCCATCGAAGCGACCGCCCGCCCGTTCTCCCAGACTGTAGTTCTGATCTGGATGTTGCCGGGTTTTTCAATGCGATAGTCGAAAGTGGCCTCGCCCTGCGCGTTCGTCTGCACGTTGGCGGAAGACAAGTCCTTCTCTTTCAACTTGTACTCGTAATACTTGTAACCGTAATCGTTCTTCTCGATCTTCTCCCAGGTGTTCTCGACGAAGGTGAGCGTCACGTTCGCCGCGACGGCGCGGCCTTCGTAGTCGCGCGTGTGGACGGTGATCTTCGCCGTGTCGCCCTGGTAATAGACGTAGCGATCCGTCTCGGCGCTGGCGACCGTGCTCCCGCGCGTGCCGACGAACTCGGCGCTCGAATCCAGCATGCGGCGCGAGGCGTCCGTCACCTGCGCTTCGAGGCGATAGGTGTAATCCCAACGCTCGCGCTCCGTCGGCTGCGGGACGGTGAAGTCAACTTGCAGGTTGCCCTGCGCGTCGAGCTTGCCCTCGCCCTCCTTGACCATCGAATTATCGTAGCCGTAACCGCCTTCATAGTTTCCGGCGTTCGTCTCTTCTTCGACGCCGAAGTCGTCAATGGGGTCGGCCTGCGGGTTCGAGAAGTAGTGATAGTAACGCTCGCGGTAGATGTAATACTTCACGTCGGCGCGCGTGACGGGCGAGCCGAAGAAGTAGCGCGCCGAGACGTTGAACTTCATCTGCGACCCTACAGGGATGAAGCGTTGCGGGACGGAGACGGCCACTTTGAATTCGGGCTTCTTGTATTCCTGCACGTCGAAGAAGCCGGAGGCCGTGCCGCCGTCGGCGGTCGTGGCGGTGATGTTGTAAGTGCCGAGCGGCGCGTCTTCCGGGATGTCCACTTCGCCGCTGAACGTGCCGCGCGAGGAGAGCGTCAGGTCGCGCGTGAAAATCTTCGCGCTGTTCGAGTCTTCGACGCTGACCGAGACCGCGCCCGACGGCGTCTGGTAGCCGCGCTCGTTCAGGCGGCGCAGGATGCCCTTGAAATAAACTTTCTGCTGCGGGCGATAGACGGGGCGATCCGTGTAGACGTAACTCTTGAGATTTTCCGACTGGCCGCCATAGCCGCCGAAGATGTAGGAGTCGAGATCGGAGATGGCGAAATTCTCGCGCTCCGAAGCCATGATGAGATACGAAGGCGTGTCGCCCTCATCCGCGCCGCCCTCGTCCGCTCCCTCTTCGCCCTCCGACGCTTCTTCGTCGCCGCCGCCCGTCTTCTCTTTGCGTGCGACCTTAGTGCGGAGGAGTCCTTGATTGTCGGTCGTGCCCGTCGTGAGCGTGTTCTTGCCTTCGAGGACTTGCACCTCGACGCCCGCGCGCGGCGCGCCCGTCTGCCGGTTGACGGCAAAAAGCATTAGCTGGCCGTCGCTCGAAGTCTTCTCGATCAAAGCGAGGTCGGTGACGATGGCGACGCAGAAGGCGCGCAAATCGCCGTTGACGGCTTCGACCAGATAGACGCCCGGCTCGCGCTGTCCTAAGGGAATCGAGCGGCGGTCGTATTCGTTGTCGAGCGGCGGGAGTTTCTCGCGCCAGCCGCGCACGAGTTGGTCTTGATTAAGGAGCGGCACGCGCGCGTAGTCGGCCACGTTCAGCGGCGTGCGCTGGATTTCGGCCTCTTTGAGTTCGTCGGGCGCGCGGAAGCGTTGATTGAAGCTCTTGCGCGATTCGTGTTTGAGTTGCGCGCGGAAATAGTCGCGGAAGAAATTGTAAAAAACCATCTTGAAGGCGCGGACGCGTTCGAGAAACGTGGGCTTGCGCTTGCGGTAGAAACTCTCGAACTCGCCTTCTTCGTCTTCGCCAAACCCGTGCGGGTTGTCGAGTTGGCGAAAGAACTTCGCCGGATCGTTCACGCGATAGACGCGGAAGTCGATGGCGTCTATGTCGCGGTAGTTGAGCCAGAGGCGCGGGCGCTCGCTCGTGCCGTAGGTGCGGTTGGTGGTGAGCGAGAAGAAGGGCTTGGCCGGGACGTTCGGGTCGCGCTCTTTGTACTCGATTTCGGCGCGGTCTTCGCCAAGCGAAGTGCCGATGGCGAGCATGCGCAGCCGCCAGAACGAGAAAGAGAAAAGCACGAAGGCCACCGCGAGGTAGATAAAGAGCGATGTCAGGAATTTTCGACTATTCATAAGTTCAGCCCTTCGAGAGCGTTCAACTCAAATGCCGCGACGCACAAAATTACAGAAACGTTTTCCGGCGCGTCTCAGCGCAGAATCTTGAGACGGTAGAAACCTAAAAAATTGCGATTCGATTCGACCGGACGCCAGCGACGATCCGGGTGCTCGTCGAGCACGGCGAGCCGCACCTTCTTGATCGTGCCCCGATCATCCGCCGACACGCCCGTGTGATAAACCACCCAGTCCGCCGCGCCCTCCGGCTCCACACGCGCCTCGCCCAGAAAGATCATAACGTGATAGGGATACCGCTCTGCGCGGGGCTGATGAAAGAAGATGAGGTCGCCGCTCTCGGCGCGCCTGCGGTCACGGCTCACAAACTCCGTGTTGAACTCCTTGAGCGTGCGCGCGTCGGCGAAGTCGGAGAAGGTGCCGTCCGCAAGGTCGCTCTCTTGAAACGCGGCGGGGCGCGTGCGGAAGAGGCGTTCGCCGAGCGCGCCGCGTTCGAGCGTCGCGGCGCGCTGAACGTCGGGCGCGACCGTCTCATACGCGCCGCCCATGCGGCGCAGCCACGCGCGGTCGTGCGTGCGCAGAGCCTCGCGCCAACTGAAGCGCACCAGTCCCGCACAGTCGCGCTGCTCGGCGTTCCACTGTTTGCTCACCTCATAAAACTGCATCTCGGCGAGCGCGGTGAACCAGCGGCGAAAATTTTCGCGGTCGCCGTAAGAGCGCAACTCCGCGCGGTCGGGGATGCCGTCGTCGTCTGAGTCAACTGAGGCGACGACGGTGGTGGCGGTGCGCGCCGAGGCTGCTGCTACAGCGCCGCTCTCGCCCGCGCCGCGCGCCTGCTTCACGACAGGCGGCGTGTGAGCCTGAGAGGACGCGCCGCCGCAGCCGAGTTGCGAGAGGCAGGCGAGCATGCAGGCGGCGATGAGGAAAAAGTTGCGGCGCAAAGCGTGCGCGTGTGACCTTGCGCGGAGAGGCGAGGTGCCGTGCGCGTAGCTGGGTTCGGAGAGATGCGCGGAGTGCGTGTGGCGCTTGATGTTGGCGGCGAGTTGTTCGGGGGACATCAACACGTCTAAGAAGTAAGCTGCGTCTTCCGTAGAGTCGAACAAGGGGTATTGTTCGAGCGCGCCGCCCGCGTCGTGCGCGTCCTTTGCGAGCAGGATGCGCGTCCCTCCGGTCTGCCGGTGCGGTGCTTCCTTACCGCCGACCGATTCGCTTAACGTGCGCCTTGCCGCATCATACTCCCGCAGGCGATATTCGGCTACACCTTTTATCGGGAACGCGTCCGTGCAGCGGTCGAACGCCGCGCGCACGGCGAATGTGAAAAGGCGAACCGACGCTGGCAGTTTCCGCGCGCGGCGAACGAAAATTTGTTGGAGCAGGTTCGTCATCGGCGGCGAATTATCGCTGACTCCGCGCGCCGCGCGCGACGCGGGCACGAACAGCGTGCGGCGGGGAACAGCCTCTGCGCCGCACCTGTCGCTCCCGCCACGCGTACCTGTGGCTAGCCACATTGACCGCCGGTTGCGGTGCGGAGTAAGAATTGCCTCGCACGTTTCGTTTCTATCCGACAGGCAAGGTGCTGGACTTCAAGATGTTCGATTCTCTCAAACCGGTGGCCGCTTTCTTCCTGATAACTGCGTGCGCGGGCTTTCATCTCGCTGCGGCGCAGACGGAAAATCATAACTACCTGCCGCTCGGCAGGGCGGAACTGGGGCGGCCTTTCCCCTTGAAGCACGTCGCAGGGCTTGGCGGCGGGCAGAGTTTTGCGCGACGACTCGACATCGGCATCGCGCCCGCCGAGTTGAAGTTTGACGACGAGGGCGGCTTCCTGGTTTTGACGGGCAGAGACAGGGCGGGGCACGCGTGGAGCGTCGTGGCGACGGGCGGGAGTCCGGGCGGCGTGGAAATTTACGAGGCCGACCTCGACCGCAACGGCCTGCGCGATCTCGTCTTCCTCGCGCCGACGGGCGGCAACGGCCTCGCGCCGTCGAGCCATATCGTCGTCGTCACGTTCGAGCGCGACACGGGGCGACCCCTGCGCTTCGAGGCGGAAGGCTATTTCGATGCCGACGCGCAGCGCATCTTCGACCTGCGCGACATGAACGGCGACGGTCGCGCCGAACTCATCTACATGAATTTCGACGACGGCTACTGGATCACGAATCTCTACACGGCGGCGGACGCTCGCTGGCGAAGAATCAAAGGCCGCTTCGGCGCGCGCTCCTACCCGCTCTACACGCGCTTCACGAACCGCCCGAACCGGCGTGCGATTGTGCCGCGCGCCGGAAGCAAACCCTTCGCGCCCGATTTATCAAATGACACGTCGCACCTGCGCGGGCGGCTCGTCTCTTATCGTTGGGCGAACGTCTCGCAATCGGAAGACATCGAGTTGAACTTTGAGACGACGGCGGGGCGGCAAGTGACGTGTCGCCCCGCCTCCTGGTATTCCTCCTTCACGCTGGTGAAAGACGGCGCGCGCGGTCGGGAAATCTTCTCGCTCGCGGGCGGCGAAGATAGCATGACGAGTGCGCTTGACGAGATTGTCGCGGGACGCTACGAAGTCTCGCTCTCAGGACGGCGTAAAGCGGAAGGCTGTCAGCCGGAAGTGCTCTGGGTGAAGATGAAATGATGAAAGGCCGTCCGGCTGCGGCGTCGTCGTTGTCGTAGCGCGTAAATCTCTCGAACGCGCCGGGGAGGCCGCGAGTTTTTATGTCCATCCTGATCGCAGAAGACAACGTGGCGCAGCGGCGCTATTTGCGCGAACTGCTGGAGCGCGAATTTGCGGCGCACGCGCCGGTGATCGAGGCGGCGAACGGCGAAGAAGCCGTCGCGCAGGCGCTCAGCGAGAGGCCGGAGTTGTGCGTGCTGGACATACAGATGCCGGGGCTGTCGGGCGTGAAGGCGGCGCGCGCGATCTGGCGCGAGTTTCCGGCGGCGCGCGTCATCTTCTGGACGCAGTTTCCGCACGAGGTTTACATCAACGAGATACGCAAGATCATACGCGCCGTCGAGCCGCCGCCCGCCTACGGATTCATTCACAAGAACAACCCGGAGACGCGCTGTCTGCGCTTCGTCGCCGCCGTGCTGGAAGACGGCGCGGACATGATCGACCCGGCCTTCAAAGACTCTTTCAAGCGACCGCTCCTGACCGAGTTCGAGGCGGAGGCGCTCTATTATCTCGCGCTCGGTCTGTCGAACTGGGCGATTGCGCGCAAGTGCTCGCTCTCTCTGCGCGGCGTCGAGAGCCGTCTGGCCGCGCTCTATGAAAAACTCTTCGTCGCCACGCCCGAAGGCACGCCGCACGAGTCTTACGACAAACTCGCCTACAACGTCCGCACGCGCGCCTTCTTCGAGGCGCTCAGGCGCGGCCTCATCAACTCCGACGAACTGGAGAAGGCCGAGCGCGATCTGTCCGTCTGGATCGAACGCGACCGGAGACGTTTCGACGAGGAGCAAAGAAGCGCGAGCAAGAAGCCTGCGCGAGAAACATAGTTGGGTCGAGCGTGAAGCAAGCCACTCACCACCGAGAGACAGAGAGCACAGAGCGGGCACAGAGGAAGATATACGACTCTCTGTGCAGCCTACGCGTTCTTTGTGCCTCTGTGTTGAAGGTTTTAATTAACAGAGGATTGCCGCTCGCCGTCGTCATTGCTTTCTCTCTCCTGAATATTCCTTTCATTTCTACTTCCGCACAAAACCCCGACGCTTCCTCCGTCCAATCCGCGAATTTGCACCAGTGGGGCGCGGTCACGCTGTTCCACGGGCTGCCTTCGGATCGCGTGCGCGCGATTGCGGAGGACGGCGACGGCGCGATGTGGTTCGGCACGGACAACGGGCTGGCGCGCTATGACGGGCGGCGCACGCAATCGATCACCATACAGGGACTCGCGGCGGCGTCGGCAACGCGCGTGCTGGCTCTCAAGTTCGACACGGGCGGCGCGTTGTGGGTGGGGACGGATGCGGGCGCGGCGCGGCTGGCAGCGGGCGGCGTCTTCCGCGTGATCGAGGAGACG
>DASQDV010000225.1:0-2643 GCA_035633995.1 Pyrinomonadaceae bacterium
AGGCCGAGCACGGAGTCGCCGACGAATTCGAGCGCCTCGTTGTGCAAACGGCGCGCTTCGATCTCTTCACCCGCCGCGACGTGCTCGTGCGCCCACGAGCGATGCGTCAGCGCGCGCTCAAGCAGCGTGCGGTCGTTGAAAGCGTAGCCGAGCTTTTCTTCCAACGCGCCGAGATCGGGTTCAGCCATTTCGGAATCTTCCACAGTGCGCGCGATTGTAACAAACACAAGATACAAAGGGGAAAGGGTAAGGAGGAAAGAAGAAGGGGCAAAGGGGTAAGGGTGAAAGGTTAAACACAAGTCGTGTCAAAGCCGTTTGCTCCGGCTCGTTTACTTTTGTCTTTACCTTTTCCCCTTACCCTTTTCCCTTGCCCCTTGTCTTTACGGGAGCGGCTTCGCGGTTGCGCCCGCGATGTAGGCGTCGAGGCCGTCGGTCGAGTCGTTGTTGCGGAACTTGTAGAACTGCGTTAGCTGCTGCATCCACCGGGCACGCGCCTCCTGGTATTGTGCGTCCGTGCCGCTCAGGGCGACGGCGCGCGCGTAGGCGTCGATGATGCGATCAACCACCGCATTGATCTTCGCAAACGCGGCCTTGTCCTCTTCGCTTTCGGGCGGGCGCGAGCCGTTAGCATCCGTAAACCTTTTGGCGAGCGGTTCATATTCGCCCGCGATGTAGGCGGCGGCCAGGCGCGAATAGACGACGGGAGTGTGTTTGACCGCGCCTTCCGACTCGATGGCTTTGCGAAAATAGCTGACGGATTCGGCGGGCGTCTCTTTCAGGATGAGTTCGCCGGTGATGAAATTGAGATAGGCGAGCGCGTCGGGTCGTCCCGCGAAAGGTTTCCAGTCGGAGGGCTTGCCGCCCTGTTCGATCAATTCCGTGGCGCGGCGCGCGAACTGAAGCGTTTCGGCGTTGTGCGAGGTGTCGCCCGCGTTCGAAGCGAGGTAGCCTGCGGAGGCGAGGTTGATGATCGTCCTCAAATTTTCCGGCTCGTCGGCGAGCACCTGTTTGCCGACCGTGTAAGCCGCCGCATACTTCTTCTCTTTGAACAACAAGCCCTCAAACTCCAGCTTGCGCGCGGCACGCGCGTAAGCCTCGACCCACTTGCCGACGCGCGCGCCGTATTCGTCCTTCGGATACTTGCCGACGTACTCGCGCCCGGCCTCGAAGGCCGCCTGCTGGTTGAGGTTGATGTTCGTGCGCCAGCGTTCGTAGAGGTCTGCCTGCGCCTGCGTGATCTGCGCCTGCTGCTGCCTGCGCCGCGCGGCGGAAGGCTGCGCCGCAGAATTTTGCGCCAGGCACGGCGACGACAACGCGAGGAGAAGCGCGAACGCGAACGAGGCGACGGCGAGAGTGCGCGACGAGGCGACGGCGGCGCGCGTCGTGCGCGCACCCTGCGTCGCAGGCGGCGCGGCGTGCGGTGTTTTCTGTTTTGACTTCATGCCGGTTGGGTGTTGCAACTTCAATAATATTTCGGGTGCGGAAATAGCTTGCCAAGGCTTTCCGGTTTGCGTCAAGCGGCTAGCGCTCGTCCGTGCAAGCGTTTCTCTCCGGCGGCCACATTCGTTGACGCAAAAGCCGGGCGCATCGAGAATTGAACGATGCGCCCGGCTTGCCTGTGTGAGTTTGGAGACGATTCCTGCTCGAAAGTCAGGTTACGGTTTTTTGGTCGCCGGTTTGGGCTTGGCCGCCGTCGTGTCCTGCGTCGCCGTCGCGGCAGGCTGCGTGCCGGTCGTGCTCGTCGTCGTCGAAGCGGGCGCGCTCATAGCGCCGTTGCCGCCTTCGGACATTGCAGCGCCGGTTGCGGGCGCGGGTGCGGCCGAAGGCACGTAGGGCTGTGGCGTGAACGGCTGCGGGAGCGGCTTTGCGGTCGCGCCCGCGATGAAGGCGTCGAGTCCGGTGGTCGAATCGTTGTTGCGGAACTTGTAGAAGCCGGTCAGGAGTTCCATCCACCCGGCCTTCGCCTGTTGAAGTTCGGGCTTCGTACCCGCGAGGCTGATGGCGCGCGCGTAGGCGTCCATCACGCGATCCATCACCTGATTCAAATTGTTCAGCGCGTGCTTGCTCTCTTCCGTCTCCGGCTTGCCGCCGTACTTGGCGGTGAACTCTTTCTGCATCGGCTCATACTGGCTGGTCTGGTAAGCCCACGCCAGACGCCCGTAGGTGAGCGCCGTGTCTTTCGTCGGGGCAAAGGTCGCGGCCTTGAGATAGTAAGGCAGCGCCTCCGACGGGTTGGACTTGATCAGGTATTCGCCGACCGCGAAATTGAGGTAGCCGAGCGAGTCCTCTTTGCCCTTGAACGGCGTCCAACTCGCAGGACTCTGTCCGGCCTCGATCATCTGGATGGCCGTCTTCGCGTAGTTGAGCGAGTCGGCGCTGTAGGTCGTGACCGCCGGGTTCAAACTCTGCGCGGTGTAACCGGCGTAACCGAGATTGATGAGGACGCCGAGGTCGTTCGGAGTGGCGACCAGAATCTCTTTGCCGAGCGCGAAGGCTTTGGCAAAGTCGCGGCCTGTGTTCTGCGCGTCGGTGCCGTAGAGGTACTTCGGAAATTCCGTGACGCGCACGGCGGCGTCGTACTGCCCGACGAACTTCTGCACGGCCTTGGAATATTGATCGTTGCAGCTTGCGTATTTTGTTAAA
>DASQDV010000226.1:0-3216 GCA_035633995.1 Pyrinomonadaceae bacterium
GCCCTTGTTGGGGAAGGCCGAGTAGGCCGAGACCATCTGGTCGAGCGGCACTTCGGTTGCGCCGAGCGCGGAGGGCAGGTATGGAGCCATCGGCGCGGTGATGCCGAAGCGACGCACCATCTGCGCGCCCGTCTGGATGCCGACCATGTCGAGCAGGTGTACGGCGGCGATGTTGTAAGACTTGGCGAGCGCGGTCTTCAAAGGCACGTCGCCGTGCCCGACCGAGCCGTCGAAGTTATGGGGCTGCCACGAGCCGCGCTTGATGGGCGTGCCGTTGACGGTGGATTCCGGCGTCAGCCCCCATTCGACGGCGGCGGTGTAGATGAAGGGTTTGAAGGCCGAGCCGGTCTGCCGGTAGGCTTGCGTGGCGTTGTTGAACTTGTTGGTATAAAAATCGTAGCCGCCGATCATGGCGACGACTTCGCCGGTCTTCGCGTTCACGGAGTAGAGCGCGGCCTGTATGTCCGGCACTTGCGTCAGTTCTACTTCGAGGCGGCGCTCGTCACGGTCGACCGCCTTGATCTTGAATTCGCACACGTCGCCGATGGTGAACTCGCTTTTCGGCTGGCGTCCAGACCATCCCATGTCCCCGGCCGTGACAATCGCCGTGTAGCCGCCGAAGCGCACGGTCGCCTCGTTCTTAGCCTGATCAATCGCCATGACGAGGCCGCGCGCGTAGTTGTCCGGCGCGTAGTTGTTGCCGTACCACTCCGGCAGGACGAAGGCGGCGAGTTGCTGCGGCGTGGCGGCAGCCGAGCCGTTGTTATTCTGCGTGATGATGTTGGTGTAGGCCGAACGCCAGCCGCGATGCCCTCGATCATAGACGCGCAAGCCGTGCCGCACGGCTTCGTAAGCCTTCTTCTGCGCGGCGGCGTTGATCGTGGAATAGACGGAGAGGCCGCCGAGCGCCACGCGCGTCGTGTACTTCTCTTCGATGTGCTGCCTGATCTCTTCCACCGGGTATTCAAACCACGCGTGCGAGGCCGAAGGCGGCGGGTAGTAGGCCGTGTCGGCGATCTTCAAGGGCTTCGCTTTGGCGGCGTCGGCCTCCGATTGCGAGACGAAACTGTTGCGCGCCATGAGTTCGAGCACGAGGTCGCGACGATCTTTCGCGGCTCTGGGGTTGACGGTGGGGGAGTATTGCGCGGTCGAGCGCGGGATGCCCGCAAGAAGCGCGGCCTCGTCGAGCGTCAGGTCTTTGGCGTGCTTGTTGAAGTAGGTCTGCGAGGCGGCCTCGAAGCCGTAGGCGCGCGCGCCCAGAAAGACGTGGTTGACGTACATCTCCATGATCTGGTTCTTCGTGTAGTAACGCTCGATCTGGAGTGCGATCATCCATTCGTTGAACTTGCGCGTGTAGGTCTGCTCGCGCGAGAGGAAGAGGTTCTTGGCGAGTTGCTGCGTCAAAGTCGAGCCGCCTTCGCGCCGGTCGTCCTTCAAGTTCTTCCACGCCGCGCCGATGATGCGTATGGGGTCTATGCCGACGTGGTCGTAGAAGCGCGCGTCCTCTACGGCGAGGATGGCGTTCTTCAGGACGGGCGGAATCTCTTCGAACTTGAGCGGGATGCGTCGCTCCAGAGCGAACTCGCCGATGACGGTCTTGCCGTCGTCGGCGTAAACGCGCGTGACCTGGCTCGGGCGGTAAGTCGCCAGCGACGCCACCTCGCCCGCCGCCTTCGAGTAGTTCAACTCGTAGGCGACGACGATGCCGGTCAGGCCGCCGGCGGCGATTGCCAGCAGCAGCACTGCGGGCAGCCAGAAGCGGCGCAAATAACCACGACGGTTCGCCGCCGGAAGTGCGCCGGCAGAGGCGGCGCGCACGCGTTTCGACGAAGCAGGGACGCTCGAATTTTTAGCGGACATGAAAGATGATCCTCGTTGCCGGACGGCACGCGCGAAAAACCGGAGGGCGTGCCGAAAAACAATCAAGTCAAAAGTCAGGAGAGACCAGCCGGACGCAATTATAACGCAACCTTTGAACGAGCGCGAACGTCTAAATGCGGTGACGAGCGACGGGTGATAAGCGGAGAGTTAGAAAGGCAGTTTGGTTTTAACTCATCGCTTATCACCCGTCACCCGTTACCCGGTTGATGTGTTATAATCAACCCGCAACGCTTTGGGGGCGAAAGGCTTTCGACAGGGGTTTTGTTCGCCGAGCGGATGCATGCCGGGCTTATCTCTTTGCAGCCCGTTAACAAGCACTGAGAAAAAACAATTGCCAATAACAATGAGTTGGCTCTTGCTGCCTAATTAAAGTTAGCCAGTAAGCGTCTCGCCGCAAGTTGCTCAAGCGCGCGGAGCGAGATGTCACTTAGTTGAGCTGGCCTGCTTCCTGTGTCCGGGGGGAGCGGGCGAGAACACACCGGGCTAGCCGCGCGCGGGGTCTTCGTCGCTTCACTAACCCGCTCGCAGCAAACGCGCCGGAGCAAGACCGGCAGCAGAGAAGCGTCTAAGCATGTAGATTCCGACGGTGTCGGCCTTTGGACCCGAGTTCGATTCTCGGCGCCTCCATCTTAGAAGTTTTACCGCACGACGAAAGCGGCCAGCCCTGACGGGTGGTGTGATACCATTCGACGCGGCTGGCCGCTTTTTACGTTGATTAATGAATCCTAATTTACCAATCGGAATATTTGACAGCGGCGTCGGCGGCTTGACGGTTTATCGCGCGTTGCACGAGGCGTTGCCGCAGGAGCGCTTCGTTTATCTGGGCGACACGGCGCGCGTGCCTTACGGGACGAAGTCGCTCTCGACCGTCGAGCGTTACGCGGTGGAGAACGCGCGTTTTCTCGAAGCGCACGGCACGAAGTTGCTGGTCGTGGCGTGCAACACGGCGTCCGCGCTGGCGCTGCCTGCGATACGCGCGAGCGTGGGCGTGCCTGTGGTCGGCGTGATCGAGCCGGGCGCGGCGGCGGCGGTGGAGGCATCGGCGGGCGGGCGGATCGGCGTCATCGCCACAGAGGCGACCATCAGGAGCGGCGCGTACAGTCGCGCGATAAAGGAACTCGCGCCCGGCGTAAGAGTGACGGAGCGGGCGTGCCCGCTCTTCGTTTCGCTGGCCGAAGAGGGCTGGGCGGAGACGGACGTGGCGCGAACGGTCGCCGCCGAATATTTGACGGACTTGAAGAGTGTGGGCGTGGACGCGCTCGTCTTAGGCTGCACGCACTACCCGATCTTGCGGCGCGTGATTCAGGAGACTGTCGGCGAGCGCGTGCGGCTGAT
>DASQDV010000227.1:0-1639 GCA_035633995.1 Pyrinomonadaceae bacterium
CCCGGCAGGGCCGCCGCCGATGATACTGATTTTCATGTCTCAGCTAACTTTTATGTTCAGACCGAATGTTTAGGAACCGCTCAATATCTTCCAACTCTTTGTGCGCCGCCCGGCGTGGAGTTGTCGTCTTTAGATAAGCCTCGAACACTTTGCTCGTAACGGAAAACAGTCCTCGCCTCTCTTTAATAAAACCGCCCGCCGACAGACGGTTTAATCCACACGTTAATTCGTCGGCAGTGAAAACCGCGTGGTTGATGAAGTCGCCCGCCGCCTTCACTTGGTTGAGAGAAGCACCTCCTTCGCGCCCCGCGTATAAAATTGCGAGCAGCAGCCACGCATCCGACCGGACATACTTAAACGCGTTGTCGGCCATGCGTGTTAGTTACTCCTTCAGCAACTCTCTCGCGATCACTAATTTTTGAATCTCGGACGTGCCTTCGTAGATTCTGAGCGCGCGGATGTCGCGGTAGAGGCGTTCGACGATGTGGCCGTGCACGAGTCCCGCGCCGCCGTGAATCTGGAGGGCTTGATCGATGATGCGTTGCGCCGATTCGGTCGCGTAGAGCTTGGCGGTGCTGGCGGCGCGTGCGAGCGTGGGGGCGTAGGAATCTTCGTGGCCGTAGGTGTCGCGCAGGTACGCGGCGCGGTAGACGAGGAGGCGCGCGGCGTCGAGTTCGACGGACATGTCTGCGAGTTTCTCCTGAATCAACTGGTGCGCGGCAATCATCTGGCCGAACTGCTTGCGACGCTGGGCGTAAACGACCGCCTCGTCGAGCGCACGCCGCGCCATGCCGCAGGCCGCCGCGCCGACCGACGCGCGAAACGTGCCGAGCGTCCGCATCGCAAGTCCGAAGCCATCGCCCTCGTCGCCCACGCGATCCTCTGCGGGCACGCGCAGGCCGTCAAACTCGATCTCGCCGCACCCGATTGGCGAGATGAGGCGCATGCGTTCGCGCACCTTGAAACCCTGCATGCGCGAGCCGACGACGAAGGCGGAAATCTCCGCGCGCCCGTCGGGGCGGGTGCCCGTGCGCGCGAAGACCGTGTAGAAATCGGCCAGCCCGGCGTTGGAGATGAAACGCTTGCGCCCGTCGAGCACGTAGCTGTCGCCGTCGCGGCGCGCGGTGGTCTGGATCGCGGCCACGTCCGAGCCGACTTCCGGTTCGGTCAGAGCGAAAGCGGCGACGGCACGCCCGCTGGCGGCGCGCGCGAGCCAGAAGTCGCGCACGTGTTCGGGCGCGGCGAGCGTGATCGCGTGCGTGCCGAGTCCCTGCATGACGAAGGCGAGATCGGCGAGCGGCGACGAATAAGAAAGCTCCTCGCGAATCAGGCAGAGCGCGCGCACGTCGAACGGCGCGTTCGGCCTCGCCACCGCGTAACGCAGCAACTCGGCCTGCGCCAAGAGCGCGACCAACTCGCGAAACTTCTCATCCGACTGCGCCCCCTCCGTCTCCTCCTCATCGCCCTCGGCGCGCGGCTCAATCTCGCGCCACACGAAACTGGCGACACTCGCCGCGAGCCGCAAATGCTCCGGCGTGAAAAACGGCGTCTCTTCGATAAACCGATCCATAAAGCAGTGACGAGTGACGAGTGACGAGTTAAAACAAAAACCAGCGACGAGCGACAGATGACGAGTGAC
>DASQDV010000228.1:0-1746 GCA_035633995.1 Pyrinomonadaceae bacterium
CAGCCGCTCTACCGCTATTGCGACAGCGAGAAGCTGACCATCCCCGAACGCCTCCGCCTGTTTGCGCAAATCTGCAACGCCGTCGCCTACGCGCACCAGAACCTCGTCGTTCACCGCGACATCAAACCGTCGAACATCATCATCTGCTCGGACGGCACGCCGAAACTCCTCGACTTCGGCATCGCCAAACTCTTAAACCCCGAACTCTCGCCCGACACCATCACGCCGACGGCGACCGCCATGCGGCTGATGACGCCCGAATACGCCTCGCCCGAACAGGTGCGCGGCGAACAGGCCAGCCCCGCCAGCGACATCTACTCGCTCGGCGTCCTGCTCTACGAACTCCTGACCGGCCACCGCCCCTACCACTTCCCCAGCCGTTCGCCGCACGAGATCGCGCGCGTCATCTGCGAGGAAGAACCGGAGCACCCCTCGCGCGCCGTCTCGCGCAACGAAGACCTCGTGCCGCTCGAAGGCATGGGGGCGGCGGGCGACGTGGCGACGCTTGAGTTCATCTGCAAGATGCGCGGCGGGACGATTGAGAGCGTGCGCCGCGAGCTTGCGGGCGACCTCGACAACATCACTTTGAAGGCGCTCAAGAAAGAGCCGGGGCGTCGCTACTCGTCGGTCGAACGGCTGCGCGACGATTTGCTGCGCCACCTCGAAGGCCGCCCCGTCTCCGCCCCCTTCGTCTTCCCCACGTCGGCCAAGACTTCCAGATTGGTCGCGGGCGGCGACGCCGTCACGGGCGAGAAGACGCTCGCCGTGCTGCCCTTCAAACTGCTCAACACGCAGCGCACGGACGAGACCGGCGAAAACTATCTCGGCATCGGCCTGGCCGACGCGCTCATCACGCGCCTGTCGAACGTGCGCCGCTTCAGCGTGCGCCCGACGAGTTCCGTCATCCGCTACGGCGACGGCACGGGCGGCGATCCGTTTGCCGCCGGTTACGAACTCGGCGTCAGCTTCGTTATAGACGGGCGCATCCAGCGCGCCAGCGACCGCATCCGCATCACCGTCCAACTCCTGAACGTCTACGAAGGCTCGACGATGTGGGCGGGTCAGTTCGACGAAAAATTTACGGACGTGTTGAGTCTTGAAGACGCGATCTCGGCGCAGGTCGCGCAGGCGCTCGTGCCGCAACTGACGGGCGACGAGCGCGAGCAGTTGGCGAAGCGCGGCACGGACAACGCGGAGGCTTACGAAGCCTACATGCGCGGGCGCTACCACTGGAACACTTTCAACGAAGAGGGCTTCGCCAAAGCCATCACGAGCTATTACCGCGCCATCGCGCTCGACCCCGATTACGCCGCCGCCTACACAGGGATTGCCGACTACTACAACTGGATCGGCATCTACGGCGTGATGCCGCCCGCCGAATGTTCCGCCGCCGCCAAAGAGGCGGGCGCGCGCGCGCTCGAACTCGACGAGACGCTGCCCGACGCACACACCGCCTTCGGCTTCGCCATCCACACGCACGATCTCGACTGGGAGACGCCCATCGCGCACTTCCAGCGCGCCCTTGAGTTGAACCCGCACCACGCGCCCTCGCACCTCTGGCACGGCACGCAACTCGTCATGGAGGGCAACTTCGACGCCGGACTCCCCTTCGTCCGCCGCTCGATTGAACTCGACCCGCTCACCCTCTTCAACCAGCACATGCTGGCGTTTTGCCTGTTCTACGCGCGCCGCTACGACGAAAGCTACGGCATCTACCGTGAGTTGGTAGAAACTGCGGCGACGCAG
>DASQDV010000229.1:0-2534 GCA_035633995.1 Pyrinomonadaceae bacterium
CGCATGCAGGCGCAGGAGACCGGAATCAACGTGCCGGAATTCGCGCACGTCCTCAACTACGAACGCCTGCGCGATTACTTGCGACGCACGCCTGCGCCGTGGCTCCTCAAGCCGCGCTTCGAGGCTTCGGCCACCGGCATCAAGAAGATCAGAGAAGCCGACGAACTCTGGCCTGCGCTCGACGCGCTCGCCGACCGCCAGTGCTTTCACGTGCTCGAACGCTACGTGCCCGGCGACATCTACCACGTCGATTCAATCGTCTACGCGGGGGAAGTTCTCTTCGCCGCTGTCAACCGCTACGGCCACCCGCCGCTCGACGTGGCGCACGGCGGCGGCATCTTCACCACGCGCACATGCATGCGGGGCACGCCGGACGAGACGGCCTTGCAGGAGATCAACCGGCGCGTGCTGCGCGCGATGCGACTGCCGCACGGCGTCTCGCACACGGAGTTCATCAAGGGGCGCGCCGACGGCCAGTTCTATTTTCTCGAAACGGCGGCGCGCGTCGGCGGCGCAAACATCGTCGAACTCATAGAGGCGGCGACGGGCATCAACCTCTGGCGCGAGTGGGCGAAGATCGAGATCGCGGGCGGCAAGCCGGATTCTTATCAACTGCCGCCGCGCCGCGAAGACTACGCGGGCTTGCTCGTCTCGCTCGCGCGGCAGAAGTACCCGGACACTTCCGCCTACGACGATCCCGAAATTGTCTGGCGCATGAACAAACAATCGCACGTCGGCCTCATCGTCATGTCGCACGATGCAGCGCGCGTCGAATACTTGCTCGACAACTACTCCGAACGTTTTTATCGTGACTTTCACGCCTTCCACCCGCCTTCCGACCGGCCGACGAGCTAGCGACCTACCTACTATTATTGCGCGCTTTCGAGCGGCGGCGCGACGGCGATGAACTCTTCCGCGAAGCGACGCGCGTACTGGTCGAGCAGTTCGCGCACGCGCGCATGGTCTGCCGAGCGCACGACGAGGCCGACATGGTAGGGCTTGCGTACGCGGTAAAAAATCTCCGCGTCCGTGTACAGGGAGGTGTCCGGCCATTCCTGCCGCGCGAGCGAGAGCACGATGCCGCCATACTCTTCGCGCGAGGGTTCGGCGCGATACGGGTGCTCGTCGTCGCTCAGTTCCAGACGCGCCCACTCGCGCCAGATATTGAGGCCGCTCGCCGCCTCAAGCGTCTCCGCGATGTACGCGCCGCCGACGCGCGAGGCGATTTCGAGAAAATAAAACTCCCCGTCCGCCGCGCTCTTGATGAACTCGGCGTGCGTCGCGCCGCGCCTGAGTCCCAGAGCCTTGATGACCTGCCGGTTGACCTCCAGAAGTTTCTTCCGGTCACGATCTTTTCGTTCGAGCGAGTAGGAGAGGAAAGCGCCGCCTTCGTGCGCGACGTTCATCGGCGGGCGACCGTAGACGTTGACCCCTGCAAACAACACCTTGCCGCCCGCGACGAGCGAATCCACGTGGTAGACCTCGCCCGCCACAAAGCGTTCGAGCAGATAGAAAGACGATTGTTCGTTCAGTCGCGCGCGCGCGTCGAGCGCATCAATCGCGCGCCAGACCTGCTCGGAGTCGTGCATCTTCTTGATGCCGATGGCCGACACATCCGTGCGCGGCTTCAAGACCCAGGGCGCGGGCACGCGCTCCATGAATCCATGCAACTCCTCGTAGTTGAGCACGTGGACGAAATCGGGAACCTTGACGCGCGCGGCGAGTGCGACGCCGCGCATCGCCAGCTTGTCGCGGAACAGCCGCGCCTCCGTGCTCGTCATCCCCGGCAGACGCAAATGCTCGCGGATCAACCCCGCCGTGATCACGTCGAACTCTTCGAGCGCGACGACGCGCTCAACCCTGTGCCGCCGCGCCACCTGCGTGACGGCGTAGATGAAATGATCGGTCGTGGCGTCGTCCGGCAGCGTGATGAATTCGTCGAGCGAGTCGTGCGGCCAGTCGTCTGCGCGCCGCTTCTCTTTCGTGACGAGGACGACGCGGCAATTCTGCCGCTTGCACTCGCGCAGGAACTCGACGCCCTTGAAATAGCTGGCGAGGCAGACGATGGTTCGGCGGGGAGATGTTTCGGTCACAGGCGACTCTCTCGCTTTCAGGACGGCGCGATAAAAGCAGCGTGGACTTTTGTGCGCCTCTGGAACTACTGGCAGGCAGTATATAACGAGCGCACGCCGGGAGACACTGGCAAAAGAAACGCGGAAGCAGAAACGCGGCACGATGAAGCAAAACTTCGGGGAAGTGAGTTGCCGCTTTCTGTTCCGTGTTCCCGCTTACGCGTCTCTCTCTCTGCGTCTGCGGCGGTGAATGGCTTTAGGAACACTCAACTTCAAGAGCAAAGCAGAGCGACGGCGACTCACGAGTTGATGAGTCGCCGTCGCTCTGCTTTGCTCTGAACGAGGTCAGTAGATGTTGAAGTTGTATTCGATGGTCACATACTGCGAGACCTTGCGGCCATCCTTCTCGGCGGGCGTGAAGGAAATTTTACGCGCTGCCTCAATCGCCTTCTCCGTCAGCCC
>DASQDV010000230.1:0-4976 GCA_035633995.1 Pyrinomonadaceae bacterium
ACGGCAAAAAGAAAGTGCCTTCGTTTCTCTACGAGCCACAGGCGGTGGACAAAAACAACCTCGTCGCCACGGTCGTCAAAGACGGCTACCAGACGCTCGAAAAAATCTGCGCGAAAGTTCCGGCGGAACAGTGCCCGAAGGCCGACGCCGCCGCCGCTGGGACGACGGCAGGCAAATAGACGCGCGCCGCTCTGAAAACAGTACGTGGACATCTAAAACCTTAACGCCCGCCCGACGCAGGTGGATCAAAGAATGACGACCACGCCGCCGACCGCCGAAACGCTCGACGCCGCGCCTTTCCTTGAGATGCGCGACATCACGAAAGTTTTCCCCGGCGTGCGCGCGCTCGACGGCGTGACGTTCAACCTGCGTCGCGGCGAACTGCACGCGCTCGTCGGCGAAAACGGCGCGGGCAAGTCAACCTTGATGAAGATTCTCGGCGGCGTCTACCCGCACCCGGAGTACGGCGGCGAGATTTTGATCGATGGCGCGGCGCGGCGTTTCCGCTCGGTGCGCGACGCTGAGGCGGCGGGCGTCGCCGTCATCTTTCAGGAACTCTCGCTGGTGCAGGAAATGAGCATCGGCGAGAACATCTTTCTGGGGCGCGAGCCGCGCCGCTTCGGTATCATCCGCTGGGACGAACTCTACGCGCGCGCGCGCCGCCTGCTCGCAGACCTCCGCCTCCCGCTCGACCCGCACACGCCCGTCCGCAATCTCGGCATCGGCCAGCAGCAACTCGTGGAAATCGCCAAAGCCCTCTCGCAGGAAGCGCGCCTGCTCGTGCTCGACGAACCGACCGCCGCGCTCACCGACGTGGAAGTCGAAACGCTGTTCGGAATCCTGAATGATCTGCGCGCGCGCGGCGTCGGCATGATCTACATCTCGCACAAACTCGACGAGGTGTTTCGCATCAGCGACCGCATCACGGTGCTTCGCGACGGGCGCACGGTCGGGACCGATGAGACGCGCGCGCTCGACGAGGCGACGATCATCGCGCGGATGGTCGGGCGCGAAGTCGGCGACATCTTCCCCGCGCCGGATCACGCGCCGGAGGGCGAAGTCGTGTTCGAGGCGCGCGGCTTCACGGTCGAAGACCCGTCGGTGGCGGGGAAGCGTCTGGTTGACAACGTGAGTTTCGCAGTCAGGCGCGGCGAGGTGTTAGGCGTTGCGGGTTTGATGGGCGCGGGACGCAGCGAACTTCTGATGGCGATCTTCGGCGCGCACGCGGGGCGCGCGGAAGGGGAGGTGTTCGTCGCGGGCAGGCGCGTCCTGATAGAAAGCCCGGCGGACGCGATCCGGCATGGGCTGGGCTTCGTCACGGAAGACCGCAAACGCTTCGGCCTCGTCCTCGACCAGACGATCCTGAGCAACATGACGCTCGCAGGACTCGCGCGCATCTCCGGTCGCTTCGTAACGAATCTGGACGCGGAAGCGGCGGCGGGCAATCGTTCGATGCGCGAGTTGCGCGTCAAAGCCAATTCGGTCTTCACGGTTGCGGGCACGCTCTCGGGCGGCAACCAGCAGAAGGTCGTGCTCGCCAAGTGGTTGTTGACGAACCCGCGCGTGCTCTTTCTGGACGAGCCGACGCGCGGCATAGATGTCGGCGCGAAGCAGGAGATTTACGCGCAGATCAACCGGCTCGCCAAGTCCGGCCTCGCCATCGTGCTCGTCTCTTCGGAGTTGCCGGAAGTGCTCGGCCTGTCCGACCGCGTGCTCGTCCTGCACGAAGGGCGCGTGACGGGCGAGTTCACGCGCCAGAGCGCGACGCCGGAAAAAGTGATGGCCTGCGCGACCGGCCACGCGCAACACGCCGCATAAGTTTTATGTCGCCAGTTGTCACCGGAGTTTTTAATGAGCCAACAAGCAAACGAACCTCCCGTTGACCGCCCGCCCGTCAACGCTGACGTGGCGCCCGCCGCCGCTGCCGACGCCGGGTTGACGAGGCAGACGCGTATCGGCGGCTTCAAAATTCCGACCGACGCCCTGCGCGCCTACACGATGCTGTTTGCGCTCGTCGCCATCTGGGTCTATTTCAACTTCGCCACCGACGGGATTTTTCTCGACCCGCGCAACTTCTCGAACCTGATGCGGCAGACGGCGGTGACGGGCGTGCTCGCCGTCGGCATGTTGATGGTGATCGTGACGGGGAACATAGACCTGTCGGTCGGCTCGCTCGTCGGCTTTATCGGCGGCGTGGCGGCGAGCGCGCAGGGGGTTGAGAACGGTTGGGGACTCGTGCCGACGCTCGCGGCGGCGCTCATCGTCGCCGTCGCCTACGCCGAAGCGCAGGGCGCGCTCGTCGCCTATGCAAACATCCCGGCCTTCATCGTGACGCTCGGCGGATTGCTCGCGTGGCGCGGCGTCGTCTTAGGCATGACGAAGGGCGAGACGATCCCGATCACGCTGCCGGGATTCAAGGCCATCGGGCAGCAGTTCGTGACGCGCCCCGTAGGGCTCGCGCTCGCGCTCGTGGCGGTCGCGGCGATTGTGTGGATGAACGTCAGGCGGCATCGCGCGCGCGAGCGTTACGGGTTGGGTAAGACGAGCGTGTTGAATCTGGTGCTGCGCGTCGTGCTGCCTTCGCTCGTCGTCGTGTTGTTCGTCCTGCGCATGAACGCTTACGAGGGGATGCCGATTCCCGTGATCATCCTGATCGTCGTGGCGCTCGCGGGCGCGTTCCTCACGCAGAACACGACGTTTGGCCGTTACCTCTACGCCATCGGCGGCAACCCTGACGCCGCGCGCCTCTCCGGCATCAACGTGCGCACGCACATCTGGGCGGTCTTCTGCATCATGGGCTTGCTGGCGGGCGTGGCCTCGCTCATCTACACGGCGCGCGTCGGGAGCGCGTCGCCGGACGCAGGCAACTTGCTCGAACTCGACGCGATTGCGGCGTGCGTCATCGGCGGGACGAGTTTGATGGGCGGGCGCGGGACGGTCTTCGGCGCGTGCCTCGGCGCGCTCTTTATGGCGAGTCTGGACAACGGCATGTCGCTTTTGAACGTGCAGCCTTATTCGCAGTACATCATCAAGGGCGCGATTCTCGTCACGGCAGTCGGCCTCGACATGCTCGGACGCAAGCAGGGATAGACGGAAGAAGTGACAAGTGACGAGTGACGTTGTGACAAGTTAAATTCTTCTTTGCGCCTTTAGTTTTGACTTTGTGCCTCCAGCGTGAAACTGTTTTTCTCGCTGGAGGCGCAGAGTGAAGGCAGAAGACGCAAAGGCAGACGGGATGAAAGTTTCTGACGAACAATTAACCGGAAGAGAAAACGATGAAAGTTAAACTTGTGCGGGACGCATCAATGTGGTGCGTCCTTTTTATTTTAGCGTTGACGTGCGGCGGCGTTGTGGGGCGGGCGCAAAGCACGGGGAACAACCTCGCGCCGGGTGCGCCGGGCAAAGAGGCGCACTGGCCGAGTGCGGGTAAGAATGGCGTCGGCACGTCGAACACGCTTGAATCGAAAGTGTGGTTCACGCTGCGCGGGGGCGTGATGACGGAAGTTTATTACCCGACCGTCGATGTGGCGAACTCGCAGGAGTTGCAGTTTATCGTCGTCCGGGCAGGCGGCGGGGGCGTCGAGACGGAGAGCGAGGATGCGACGCACCGCATCGAAGTTTTAGATTCGCAGGCGCTCACCTTCCGGCAGACGAACACGGCCAAGAGCGGCGCGTGGACGTTGACGAAAACTTACACGACCGACCCCGAACGCCACACCGTTTTGATCGACGTGCAGTTTAAGAGCCGCACGCCCGCCGCGCATGCGCTTTATGTCTATTACGATCCTTCTCTGAACAACAGCGGTCTTCACGATTCGGCGTGGACGCAGGGAGACGCGCTCGTCGCTTCTGATGCCGGTAAGACTTCCGCGCTTTTGTCGAGCACAAATTTCTCCGCGATGACGAACGGCTATCTCGGCACGAGCGACGGGCTCACGCAGTTACGGCGCGACGCACGCGGACGCCTCACGGACGAATACATGCGCGCGGCGGATGGAAATGTCGTGCAGGTGGCGCGCGTGCACGCCGGTCAGCCGTTTACGCTCGCGCTCGGTTTCGGGGAGGGGACGGAAGAGGCTCTGGGAAATGCGCGTAAGTCGCTGGCAAAAGGTTTTGCGCGCGCGCGCACAGAGTATGAGCGCGGGTGGCACGAATATCTGGAATCGCTCAGGCGTGTCGAAGCGAAGTATCAGGCGCAGTTTAATATGGCGGCGATGATTTTGAGGGCGCACGAGGACAAAACGTATCGCGGGGCAAACATCGCTTCGCTGTCCGTTCCCTGGGGCGGCGGCGCGACGGCGAACGAGCCGAACGTCGGCGGCTATCATCTGGTGTGGTCACGCGATCTCTATCAGGTGGCGACGGCGCTCCACGCCTTAGGCGATAAGGCGGGCGCTGATCGCGCGTTGAATTACCTGTTCAAAGTGCAGCAGAAGGCTGACGGCAGTTTTCCGCAAAACTCCTGGCTCGATGGTCGCCCGTTCTGGGGTTCGCTGCAAATGGACGAGGTGGCCTATCCGCTCATCCTCGCCTACACGCTCGGGCGCACGGACAACGAGACATGGACGAAGCACGTTCGCCCCGCCGCAGATTTTCTGGTTAAGCATGGCGCGCGCACGCCGCAGGAGCGCTGGGAGGAGAAGGCGGGCTATTCGCCTTCGACCATCGCGGCGGAGATCGCCGGGCTCGTCTGCGCAGCCGAGATCGCGCGGCGCAACGACGCCGGAGCGTCGGCCGCAATTTACCTGGCGGCGGCTGACGAATGGGCGCGCAACGTCGAACGCTGGACGGCGACTTCTACGGGGATGCACGGCGACGGCAACTATTACATACGCATCGCGCACACGGACGACGACCCGAATGACGCCGACAAGATGAACGCCGGAAACGGCGGCGCTGATTACGACGAGCGCGAATATGTGGATGCGGGCTTTCTCGAACTCGTGCGTCTCGGCATACGTCGCGCGGATGATCCT
>DASQDV010000231.1:0-2511 GCA_035633995.1 Pyrinomonadaceae bacterium
GGGCGTGGAACTCGTGCTGCCGCCCAAACAGCACTTGCAGTTCGAGGAACACGTCAAGGCCATGCGCGCGCTGACGGAAGTTCATTACGGGTGGGGCACGGGACGCGTCTGGAACGAGAGCGGCATCTCCGTACTCTTCGCAGGGCCGCCGGGCACAGGCAAGACGATGGCTGCGGAAGTGCTGGCGAGCCGTTTGAATCTCCCGATGTATCGCATAGACCTCTCGCAGGTGGTCAACAAGTACATCGGCGAGACGGAGAAGAACCTGAAGCGCCTGTTCGATGCGGCAGACATCTCCGACATGATCCTCTTCTTCGACGAAGCCGACTCGCTGTTCGGACGCCGCACCGAAGTCAGCGACGCGCACGACCGCTATGCCAACCTCGAAATCAGCTATTTGCTCGAACGCATGGAGCGATTCAAGGGTCTGGCGATACTCGCCACCAACCGCAAGAAAGACCTCGACGAAGCTTTCCTGCGCCGCCTGCGCTACGTCATAGATTTTCCGCTGCCGGACGCGGCGGAGCGGAAAAGAATCTGGCAACAGGTGATTCCTCAGAGCGCCGATTGTTCGGAACTGGATTTCGATTTTCTCGCGCGCCAGTTTCAACTCGCGGGCGGCAACATACGTTCCATCGCCTTCAACGCCTGTCTGCAATCGGCGGCGGGCGGCGCTAAGACGGAGCGACGCCTGACGATGCGCGAAGTGATCATCGCGGTCAAGCGGGAGTACGACAAGTTGAACCGCGCGCTCAGCCTCGAACAGTTCGGGTCTTACGCCGGGATAGTCGAAGGGTTGGAACGTGAGTAAACAGAACATCAAGATCGAGCGTTTGGAGATTCGCCTCAAGGGCGTGTCGGCTGAGCGCGCGCGCGCCGCAGTGGCCGATCTCGGCTCCGATTTGATGAAGCAACTTGCCGCCGAACGGACGCTCGGGCGCGGGGGCGGCGGCGACGGTCGCTCGATCAGCATCGCGCGGATCGACTCCGGCACGACGGGCGCAGAGAGAGCGGGCGATATGTCCGCCGCCGAACTGCGTCGCCTGATCGTGCGGCGAATCGCGGCGTCAATCGGAGATAGATTCAAGTAACGACTAGAGGGGCGGCAGGGGAGAAAATCGGATGGGTCAATTTTTCTTAAGAGGGGCGCTCATCGAGTACGGCGCGGATTTTCTGGGGCCGATCCCGAACGTCGTCATCTTCCAGTTCAACCCCGAAAAACTCACGCGCACCATCCAGATACCGCAGCGGCCGGGCGGCGCGGCGGCGCGCGAGACGACACAGGCGGGCGAGGTTTCCATCGAAAAGATTTCGCTCGTCGCGCACTTCGCCGCCGCAGACAATCTCAACTCGAACAACGTGCTGGCGCGTGCGACGGGCGTGGGCACACGCCTCTCCGCGCTCGAAAAGATGGTCTACCCGGCGGGCAAAATCTCCGGCCTCGTCGGCGCGGCGATTGACGCCATCGGCGACGCCATCGGCGGCGGCGGCGACGCACCCAAAGCGCGCCAACCAATTCCGCGCGTCGCCTACCCGCGCATCCTCTTTATCTGGGGGCCGCTCAGGGTGCTGCCCGTCGTCATCGAGTCGATGACCATCACCGAGTTGCAGTACGACTTTCTGCTCAACCCGATCCAGGCCGAAGTCAACATCGGCCTCGCGGTGAACCCGATAGACAACTGCTCGGACGACGTGATCGGGCGCGGCGCGCTCGAATATTCAAACCTCGCCAAAGAGGCGCAGGCCATCGCCAACCTCGCCAACACCATTGACCAGATCGCCGATCTGATTCCGTTCTAGGAGGCACAGCCGAGCGCGATGTTTACCGAGTCGTCGAGATATTTCAAACAGCCGACCGTCGAGGCCGAAGCCAAAAACGGGCGGAAGGTGGTGGCCGTCAAGTTCCGGCGGCTGCCTTACGTCGCGGGCAAGCCGACGGTCGTGAAAGGCAACGACCGCCTCGACATGATCGCCGAGCGCAGGTTCAAAGACGCGACGAAGTTCTGGCACATCGCCGACGCCAACACGGAGCTTGAGGCGAACGAACTTGTGGCGGAGACGGGGCGCGTCATCATCGTGCCTGATAAGTAACGGCCAAGTAGTGACGGCGGAGAAGTGAATGGCAGCCATCGAGTACATAGTGTTTTTCAATAACGTCGCCGCCGAACAGAAGCGTCTCGATCTGATCGAGGAGGTGACGGTCGTGCAGGAGGCGGACAAGCCCTGGGAGGCGCGCCTGCAAATCCCGGTCTGCGTCAACAATGACGGCAAGTGGGAGGGCGAAGACGAGGCCTGGATGCGCGCCTACAACCGCGTGCGCGTCGAAGCGAAGATCGGCGAGGCGGCTTACGTCCCTTTGATCGACGGTCCCATCGTCGGCTTCGACACGGCGCGCAGCGCGCAGCCGGGCAAGAGCATCGTCACGCTCGTCGTCCACGACGACAGCGCGTTTCTCAACCGGCAGGCCAACGTCGCGCGTTACGAAGGGAAGACCGACAGCGCGATTGCGCG
>DASQDV010000232.1:0-1531 GCA_035633995.1 Pyrinomonadaceae bacterium
CGGTGCGGCAGGCGCTCCCGGCAAGCGGGCGCATTTGCGAATCTCTAAAGTTCACACATGAACATTGCCATACGTTCCCTGCTGGAAGTTCAGGAAACGAGTCTGCTGGTGGCGCGCGCCGCACGCAGGCTGTTCCGCCGCCCGACTTATCTGAACGAGATGATCGCGCAGATGGACGTGATCGGCGTCGGTTCGCTCACGATCATCGTGCTCACGGGTTTTTTCACCGGCGGCGTCTTAACCCTCCAAACTTTTCCCACGCTCAAATACTACGGCGCGCAGGATCAGACCGGCTACCTCGTCGCGCTCTCGCTCGTGCGCGAACTCGGCCCCGTCCTGTCTGCGCTGATGGTGACGGGGCGCGTCGGCTCGGCCATCTCAGCCGAACTCGGCTCGATGGTCGTCTCGCAGCAGATAGACGCCATGCGCGCGCTCGGCACAGACCCGGTGCGCAAACTCGTCGCCCCGCGCCTCGTCGCGCTCTTTATCACGCTGCCACTTTTGACGGTCGCCGCAGACTGTGTCGGCATCATCGGCGGCGGCACGGTCGCCACAGTGCTCTACGGCCAGTCGCCCGGAACGTTCATCAGTTCGGTGCGCTACGGCATCACCTTCGACGACATCGTGGGCGGCGTGATCAAGCCGCTCGTCTTCGCGCTGCTCATCGGCAGCATCTCCTGTTACAAGGGCTTGAGCACGGAGGGCGGCACGGTCGGCGTCGGTCGCTCGACCACTTCGGCGGTCGTCACCTCGTCTATCGTCTGCATCATCGCCGACTTTTTTCTCGCCAAAGCGCTGCAAGTTCTTCTGGACATGCCGGGCAAGTAGTTTTACGCTTGAAGTATATGGCCTCAACCGACATCGAAATTTCGCACGCGCCCGCAGCGGCCGAAAACACCGCCATCAGCGCGGCGGCGGCTGACTCTACCTTTGCGGCGGAGGACGACAACGAGCGCATCACGCCCGCCATAGAATTTCGCGACGTGCATCTCTCCTTCGACGACCGCAAGGTGCTCGACGGCCTCAGCTTCAAGGTGGCGAAGGGCGAGACCAAGATCATCCTCGGCGGTTCGGGCTGCGGCAAATCCACAACCATCAAACTCGTGCTCGGACTCCTCAAACCCGACGAGGGACAAATTCTCGTCAACGGCGAAGACATCACACACTACACCGAAGCCGAGATGATGCGCGTGCGCAAAAACTTCGGCATGATCTTTCAGGAGGGCGCGCTCTTCGACTCGCTCTCCGTCTACGAGAACGTCGCCTACCGCCTGCACGAACAGGGCGTCCCCGAAGAGCAGGTGGAACAGGAAGTGCGCCGCATGCTCCGCTTCGTCAATCTCGAAGACGCGATTGATCAGATGCCCGCAGAGTTGTCGGGCGGCATGCGCCGCCGCGTCGGCATCGCGCGCGCGCTCGTCGGCGGCCCGACCATCGTGATGTTCGACGAGCCGACCGCCGGACTCGACCCGCCGACCGCACGCACCATCTGCGAACTCGCCATCAAACTGCGCGACCTCGAAGACGTGTC
>DASQDV010000233.1:0-3051 GCA_035633995.1 Pyrinomonadaceae bacterium
GACTTTGAGTTCAACAGCCAGACAAATAATTTTTTGGGTGCTCATCCTTTTGGGCGCCGTGCTGCTCTACAAGGCTTTCGCGGGCAGTCAGGGCGGGCCGACGAAGATTGACCTGAGCACGCTTAACGTCAAAATTCAGAAGCACGAGATCAACAATCTGACCGTCAAGCAGAGCGAGGCTTTGGCTACCGACACGAAAAACGTGCACTTGCGCGCCGACCTGTCGAACCCCGAGCAGCAAAGCAGCCTGATGGACGCGGCGACCAAACTCGACGAGAACGGCAACCCTTACGTCGCGAAGGTCGAGGACTTGTCGAGCGGCAACAGCATGCTCTGGGGCATCCTCCTGACGTGGGCGCCGATCCTGCTCTTTATGGGCATCTGGATTTTCATGCTCAGGCAGATGCAGGCCGGGGGCAACAAGGCGCTCTCGTTCGGCAAGTCGCGCGCGAAGCTGCTGAACAACCAGCAGAAGCGCGTCACGTTTAAAGATGTGGCCGGCGTCGAAGAGGCGAAAGAGGAGTTGCAGGAGATCATCGAATTCCTCAAAGAGCCGCAGAAGTTTCAAAAGCTCGGCGGGCGCATCCCCAAAGGCGTTTTGATGATGGGGCCGCCGGGAACGGGCAAGACCTTGCTGGCACGCGCCGTCGCGGGCGAAGCGAACGTGCCGTTCTTCTCGATCTCCGGTTCTGACTTCGTAGAAATGTTCGTCGGCGTCGGCCCATCGCGCGGGCGCGACCTGTTCGAGCAGGGAAAGAAGAACGCGCCGTGCATCATCTTCATAGACGAGATTGACGCCGTCGGTCGCCACAGGGGCGCAGGACTCGGCGGCGGGCACGACGAGCGCGAACAGACTTTGAACCAGTTGCTCGTCGAGATGGACGGCTTTGAATCGAACGACGGCGTCATCCTGATGGCTTCGACCAACAGGCCGGACGTGCTGGATCCGGCGCTGCTCCGTCCCGGTCGCTTCGACCGCCGCGTCGTCGTCTCACGTCCCGACGTGCGCGGGCGCGAAGGCATTCTCAAAGTTCACACGCGCAAGATTCCGCTCGGCGAAGACGTTGACATCTCCATACTCGCGCGCGGCACACCGGGCTTCACCGGCGCAGACCTCGCGAACCTCGTCAACGAGGCCGCTCTGAACGCCGCGCGCTACAACAAGAAGATCGTCATGCAGTCGGACTTCGAGTTGGCGAAGGACAAGGTCTTGATGGGCGCGGAGCGCAAATCAATGGTCATCTCCAACGAGGAGAAACGCATCACGGCCTATCACGAGGCGGGGCACACGCTCGTCGGCCTCAAAGTTCCGAACGCAGACCCCGTGCACAAGGTCACGATCATTCCGCGCGGCATGGCGCTCGGCCTCACGCAGCAGTTGCCGGAAGGCGACCGCTACAGTGCGACCAAAGAGTACCTGCTCGGCCAGATCGCGATCATGATGGGCGGGCGCATCGCCGAGGAAACTTTCCTGAACGACATCACGACGGGCGCGTCGAACGACATCGAGCGCGCGACGGAACTCGCACGCTCGATGGTCTGCGAGTACGGCATGTCGGAACTCGGGCCGCTCACCTTCGGCAAGAAGGAGGAGCAGATTTTCCTCGGGCGCGAAATCTCGCAGCATCGTGATTTCTCGGAAGACACGGCGATCAAGATCGATCAGGAAGTGCGCAAGATCATCTCGGAGCAATATGAGCGTGCGCGCAACATCATCACCGAGAACCGCGACGTGATGATTCGTCTCTCGGAGACTCTGTTGGAGCGCGAGTCGCTCGACGGCGTGCAGATTCGTCGCATCGTCGCAGGACTCCCGCTCGACGAGGAGCAGCCGCCCGCGTCGAAAGACGACGAGGAGCGTCCGCAACTGAAGGAGCCTTCGACCAAACCGCTCAAGCCGATCCTGCCGCCCATCACCGGCCCGGCTACGGCGTAGGCAGGGTTAAAAGGTAAAGGGGAAGGGGAAAAGGTTTTATTCCTTTTCCCCTTTTCGCGTTTTCTGCGGGTTGCAATGTAATTTGCGATGACGGAAGGTGGCACTAAAGCTCGCACGTGGACGCTCGCACGCCGCACGCTCGCCGTCGGCGCTCGCACGCTCGTCATGGGCGTCCTGAACGTGACGCCCGACAGCTTCAGCGACGGCGGACAGTATTTCGATCTCGAACGCGCCGTCGCGCACGCCGGAGAGATGCTCGCGGACGGCGCGGACATCATAGACATCGGCGGCGAGTCAACGCGACCGGGCGGGGCAAGCGTCACGGCGGCGGAGGAGTTGCAGCGCATCGTGCCTGTGGTCGAGCGCCTCTGCGCGCAACTGCCACGCGCCGTCATCTCCGTTGACACGACGAAAGCCGAAGTGGCGCGCGCCGCGCTCGATGCGGGAGCCGAGATCGTCAACGACATCTCCGCGCTCCGTTTCGACGCTTCGCTCGCAGACGAGGCCGCGCGCTACGGGGCAGGACTCGTGCTTATGCACTCGCGCGGCACGCCCGCGACGCTGCACAAGTTGCCGCCCGTAGCAAGCATTCTGCCGGAAGTGACGAACAGCTTGCGCCGGAGCATCGCTCTGGCCGAACGTCGCGGCGTTGCACGCGCGCAGATCGCGATTGATCCCGGCATCGGATTCGGCAAGAGCCAGGAGCAAAATTTGGAGTTGCTCGCACGGCTCGACAAACTTGCCGCCGCGTTCGCGGAGTTCCCGCTGCTCGTCGGCACGTCGCGCAAGTCGTTCATCGGGCGTCTGCTTGGCGACGCGCCGGTCGAAGGGCGGCTTCACGGCACGATGGCCTCCATTACGGCTGCAATACTCAGCGGCGCGCACATTATACGCGTCCACGACGTTCGCGCCGCCGTCGAAACCGCACGGGTCGCAGACGGGATAAAAGCAGTGACAAGTGACGAGTGACAAGTGATGAGTGAACAGTGACAGGTAAATCGTGAATAGAAGAACGGAGGTTTTATCTGTTCACGATGGAGGATTCACGGCTTTTCTTGTCACCCGTCACTTGTCACTCGTCACTGTTTATCGTATCGTGCGGCGTTCGCGTGTGG
>DASQDV010000234.1:0-4826 GCA_035633995.1 Pyrinomonadaceae bacterium
GTGTGGAGGAAGCGGCGCGCGGCTGCCGCGACAGTCTGCTCCTGCCGCGTGAACGCGAAATAGATCGGCGAGGCCGCGCCGTGCTGCTGGAAAAGTTTGTCGTAAGCCTGACGCAGCAGTTCCGACGCTCCGGCGGCGGGCGCGGCGTGCACGAGCAATCCGCGCAAAGGCGACGCGGAAGGAGCGAGCGACGTGATCTGGCGCAAGTGCTCGCTTCGCCCGATGAAGTTCTCCGGCGCGACGCGGCCAAGAATGCGTCTGGCCGGGGAAGGCTTGAAAAGTTGCTCAGTTGACATCGCGGGCGGGGGTGATGGAGTTGGCGGGAGGAACGTAGGAGACGACGCAGTTTTTGCCTCGACTCTTGGCGACGTAGAGCGCGTGGTCGGCTGCGCCGATGATGCTGGCGGGGGTTTCGAGTTTCGGCCCGAAGGCCGACACGCCGATGCTGACCGTCACCGCCCCGTGCGGCTGGCTCTCGCCGTGCGGGTAGGACGATTTCTCGACGCGCGTGCGGATGCGCTCGGCGATGACGAGGGCTTCCGTGATGTTGGTTTGCGGCAACAGGATGCTGAACTCTTCGCCGCCGTAGCGCGAGGCCACGTCTGCCGAACGCAGCGCTGACTTCAAACATTGCGCCGTAATCTCCAGAGCGAGGTCGCCCGCCTGATGCCCGTTGCGGTCGTTGTACTCCTTGAAGTTATCAATATCCACCATCAGAAAACTCATCGGGAAGCGGTGGCGCTTGGAACGCTCGAACTCTTCAGCCAGGCGCTCTTCGAGATAGCGCCGGTTGAGCAGCCCCGTCAGCGGGTCTGTGATGGAGAGCAACTGGAACTGCGTCGCCTTCTGATGCCACCCGGCGCGGTCGAGCGCCAGCGCCATCTGCGGAACCATCGTTTCGAGCAGGTGCAGGTCGAGATCGTCGAAAGGCTCGCCGCCTGCCTTGTCCGTCATGTTGATGACGCCGACCTTGCGCCCGCCCGCAATGATCGGGCAACTGATGAAGGAGTCGGTCTTGTATTTACGCTCTGCCGGAGCGCGATGCATCTCCGCCGCGCGCAGGTCGCGCACGATGCGCGGGCGACCGTCGAGCAGCACCGACCCGGAGACGCTCTCGCTCAAATTCACGCGCTGTTCCTGCGCGACATCTGCGCGCGGCCCGACCGCCGCTTTCACTTCCAGTTCGTTCGATGCTTCATCGAACAACAGGAGCGAGCCGCGTTCGGAGCGCAGCAACTCGGTCGAGTGGCGCAGGATGGCCGCGTAGGCTTCCGCCGGTTCGACGTCGTTCATCTGCTGCGTGAAGGCTTGCAGGTGATAGGAGGCGCGCATGCTCCGCTCCAACTCTTCGCGCAGGCGCAGCACTTCGAGCGGCATCGCGATCTCGGCGCAAAATTCCCTGACGCCGCGCCGCTTCTCATCCGGCAATTTGCCGTCGCCTACGACGAGCGCGCCCTTCAACTCGTCGCCCACGACGAGCGGGAAAATCTCCATGTCCTCGCCCTGATAGGCGAACAATTGCGCCGCCGCGCCCGCGTCGGCTGCGTCCGCCCTTCCCGCCAGTCTCAGCGGCGCGCCTGCCGCCTTTCCCTTCGCGGATAGTTGCGGGGGTTTGTTTTTGAACTTGCCGGTGGAGCACGCCGGGATAAAGCCATGCTCGGTGCGCATCACGAAGGCGACGGACTTGAATTTGAACTCGGCGCGCAACTTTTCCAGCGCGCCCCTGCAAGCGGCTTCGAGCGTCGTGCCGGGCGGGAAGGCGACGCCGCTCGCGTGCTTCTCCTGTCGCCCCGCTTCGTCGCCGGACGCTGCGCGCGCCAACTCCCGCGACTCACCTTCCGTCGTCGTCGCCGCGCGGCGCACTTTCGCCCTGACCGAGATTTCCGCCAGTTGCGCGGCCAGTTCGTCGAGGTTGTGGCGCGCGGCGAAGATGACGTTGCGGAAAAGTTCGGTGGAGAGCAACTCGCGCAAATCGCCGTTGCGGAAGCGTTCGGCGAGTTCCCGATAATCTGCGCTCGACAAAAAAGCGCGACCGCCGATGATTGCGAGCGGTCGCGGGGAGTTCTGCCCGACGGGCATGGCGAAACAATGGAGTCCGGCGTGGCAGCGGTAGTAGGTCGTCTCGCCCGCTTCGTGCGCGCGTTTGAAGGCCACGCCGCAGTAGGGGTCGCAGAGATGCGCGTGCGTCGTGGAGCTTTGAAAGGCGTGGCAGATGGAGTTGTTGTTGGAGATGGCGAGTTGCGGCGGTTGATGCCCCTCGACCAGCAGGATCGCAAGGTCGGTTTCGGCGGCGACGGATGCCTGCAACCGCTCCCAGTCGGGGAGAGGCAGCGATTCGTCATTTTGGAATTTGGCTCGCTCCGTTGCGGCGGTCTTTTCCATGCTGAATCCGATTGCGTTGGGTGTACCCGTTGCGTGGTCGAAGGGGCGAGTTTGAGTGTGTTGTCCGGCGACTATAAGGGGAAACGCGCGCCAAATCTGACCGGACGACACGGGGGCGGGCTTGAGCCGCCCTGACAGCAGTATAAGTGCCCCGTTGCCAAGAGACAAGTTTATTCTACAGAAAGATTTAACTACGGCCTGTTAAATCATCGCCCAAAGCGAGTGAAGTGTCTGTGTCTCTCCGTGTAAACAACTAATCGGGGATTTTTTTCACGTTCCGGCGAATTGTGCGGGATTTTTGAGGCCGGGCGCGTCTCCGGCTTCGACGCGTTCGATCTCCGTCTGCTCAGGGCTGATGCGTATGCAGGCGGCGAAGTGCGCCGGTTTAATTTCGGCGAGCGCAGGCTCAACCTCGGCACACGCCTGTATGGCGTAAGGGCAGCGCGTGTGGAAACGGCAGCCGCGCGGCGGGTTGATCGGCGAGGGCACGTCGCCCGCGAGCACGATGCGCCGCCGCGCGGCTTCGCGCGCGGGGTCTGCGAAGGGCACGGCAGAGATCAATGCTTTCGTGTAGGGCATCAACGGCTCGTCGTACACACTTTGCGCCGCGCCGAGTTCCACGAGTTTGCCGAGGTACATCACGGCGATGCGGTCGGAGACGTGGCGTATGGCGCGCAGGTCGTGCGAGATGAAAAGATAGGTCAAATCGCGCTCGCGCCTGAGACGCGCCAGCAAATTCATGATCTGCGCCTGAATTGAAACGTCGAGCGCGGAGATCGGTTCGTCTGCGACAATGAATTCGGGACTGGCCGCGAGCGCGCGTGCGATGCCGATGCGCTGGCGTTGCCCGCCGGAAAATTCGCGCGGGTAGCGGCGTGCGTGGAGCGCGCTCAAGCCCACCGTCTCCAACAACTCGCGCACGCGCTCCCCGCGCTCCACACGGCCACGCGCGAGGCCGAAAGTTTCCAACGGCTCGGAGACGATCTGCGCGACCGTCATGCGCGGGTTGAGCGAGGCATAAGGGTCTTGAAAGATCATCTGCATGAAGCGCCGCGTCCGGCGCAATTCACCGGACGACAAACTTGCCAGTTCCTGCCCGCGAAAAAGCACCTGGCCGCCCGTCGGCTGTGTGAGCCTGAGCAGAGCGCGCCCGAGCGTGGATTTGCCGCACCCCGATTCGCCGACCAGCCCCAGCGTCTCGCCCCTCTCTATCACGAACGAAACGCCGTCAACCGCCCTCACCGCGCGACGATTCTCCGGGCCGCCCGCAAACTTACTCCACGCAGACCCTCCGGTCTCAAAATGGACTTTCAGATCACGCACCTCTACCAGCGGTTCGCGCCTCGCCGCATCGGGCGAAGGCTGTGGCGGCGCGTTCGGATGTTTGCGGAGTGAGTCTTCCGTCGTGCTCATATCATGCGTCCGACTGCGCGTAAATTTCTGCGGCGAAGTGGCAGAGAGAAAAGTGTTCGCGCGTGAGTTGCACGAAGGGCGGGTACTCGCGGCGGCAGATATCTTCCGCGCGCTCGCAGCGCGGCGCGAAGGGACATCCGGCGGGCAGGCGCGCGACATCGGGCGGGAGGCCGGGAATCTGGTAGAGTTCGCCCCGCGCGGCTTGCGGGTCGGGCATCGAGCGCAGGAGCGCCTTCGTGTAAGGATTCGCCGTGCGCGCGAACAACTCGCTTGTCGGGGCTTCCTCGAAAACTTTACCCGCGTACATCACGATCACTCGATCCGTCATTCCGGCGACGACGCCGAGGTCGTGCGTGATGAGAATGACGCTCGACCCCGTCTTATCTCTCAGGCTTTTGATAAGTTCGAGTATCTGCGCCTGTATGGTCACGTCGAGCGCGGTCGTCGGTTCGTCCGCGATCAAAAGTTTCGGGTCGCAGGCGAGCGCCATCGCGATCATCACGCGCTGCCGCATCCCGCCGGAAAACTCGTGCGGGTAGCTCTCTGCGCGCAGGCGCGCGTCGGGAATGCCGACGCGTTCGAGCATCTGCACGGCATGCTCACGCGCCTCTTTTTTCGTGTGCCGGAGATGTAGTTGGCTAATCTCCATCAACTGCGCGGAGACGCGCATGAATGGGTTGAGCGAGGTCATCGGGTCTTGAAAGATCATCCCGATGCGCTGGCCGCGTATGCGCCGCACGGCGGCGGGCGGGAGCGACAGAATATCCTGCCCTTCGAAGACGACTTCGCCGCGCAGAATTTTTCCGGGCGGCTCTGGAATGAGCCGCAGCAGCGAAAGGCTCGTGACCGATTTTCCCGACCCCGACTCGCCCACGATCCCCAGCGTCTCGCCCCTGCGCAGATCGAAACTCACGCCGTCAACCGCTTTCACCACGCCGTCTTCACTCGCGAAATAGGTGCACAAGTTTCTGACTGACAGGAGCGGTTCGGCGTCGTTCATCGAATCAATTGTTTCAAACGGTGAAGTAAAC
>DASQDV010000235.1:0-12391 GCA_035633995.1 Pyrinomonadaceae bacterium
GTTTCAGGTATTCGCGCGCTTCGTTGAGTTCGGCGGCTCGCGCGTCGGCGCGCTCCTGCGTGCGCAGGTAATCGGCGTAAGTTTGCGCGGCGACTTTGGCCTCGCCCTGCTTCGCGGCGGCGCGCGCGAGTCCGAGCAAAGAGCGCGGGCGGTTCGGCTGGCGCAGGAGCGCCGTCCTGAATTGCGCCGCCGCTTCCGCCGGACGACCGGCGCTGAGCAGTACGTCGCCGAACAACTCGTGCGACGGCTTGAGCAATTCGGGCGGGCCTGAGGGCGGGCGCAAAGATTCTTCCAACGAGGTCGCGCGGCGCAGAAGTTCGACCGCCTCGTCGAACTTACCCGCGCTCGCACGCGCCAGCGCCGAAACTTCCAATTCCATGATCTCGATCATCTCCGAACTGAAATAGCTGTTGCCCTGCGTGAACTCTTGACGAATCCCGCGTATCTCCGCAGCGTGCTTCTCCGCGTCCGCCGGGTTCTTCGCCGCCGCTGCCGCCAGCCCGCGCAGGTAGCTGCCGTAGAGTTGTTTGAGAGTCGGGCGCGCTGTTTGCGCGTTGGTTGAAGCCGGAATTACGTTTGTCGTCGTCGCCGTCTTTGCCGTTGCGGCGGCGACGTGGCAGGAGTCAGCCCCCGCTTCCTTCTGAGTTGAAAGCGACGCGGACTTCGCGGGCGTTTCGGCGAAATGTTTTTCGATCAAGTCCCAACGCTCCGTCTCGGCGATGAAGGCGGCGGCCATGTAAGGATAGCCGCGAATGGGCGCGCCGAGTTCGGCGATTGATTTCTGCATGAGGGCGAGTTGCGCTTCGGCTTCGCGCGTGCGCCCCTGCTGCAAGTAGATGTATTCGAGCCAACTCAAACTATGATAATCGCGCCGCTCAATCGAATAGTTCTTGCGCTTGACCCACGCGTCCGAAGCCGCCCACGAAGATTCGTTCGAGGCGGCGGCCTCCGGCCACATGCCGAGTTGGATGAAGATGTGCGAGGGCATGTGGCGCGCGTGGTGCGCGTCGGGCGCGATCTCGGCGTAGCGGCGCGCGGCGGGCAGCGCGAGGATGGCGTGTTCCGGGTCGTCGAAGGCGTGGATGATGTAATGAGCCGCGCCCGGATGGTTCGGGTTCTTCTGGTAAACATCCAAGGCGATTGCGCCCGCCTGCATCTGCAAGCGGTAGCCCTTATCGGTGGGGCGCACCGCGCCGAGCAGAGAGAGCGCGTAGAAGGAGGCCGCTTCGAGGTCTTGCGGGTAAGCCTTGTAGAGTTTCTCCATCGCGGCGACGTAGGCGAGGTTGCGCGCGTGCTTGTCGCCTTCGCCGTAGAGCGCACGGACGGCGGCGAGATAGGCCGATTCGCGCGCGGTCAGTTTCGCATCGTCGCGGATTTTTGCGAGCGCCTTGCGCGCCGCGTCCGCGTCCTGCTCGTTCCAGAGCGGGTGATTGTGCGTCATCGCCTCGCCCCAGTAGCCGAGCGCGAAGCCGGGATCAATTTTCGTCGCCGCCTGAAACGCTTCCAGCGCCTCTTCGTACCAGAACGAATGCAGCGCCGCGACGCCGCGCAGGAAATGCGCTTGCGCCGCGTGCGAGCCGGAGGTCGGGAAATCAATCTGGCCGAGCGCCCCCGTCTGCGATTGCTGCTGCTGCTGCGCAAAGACGGCGCACGCGAAACTGAGGGAGACGCATAACGTTAACAAAGTCCGCTGCGAAACTCGACGACATGACATGGCTTGTATCTCGACTTTCTGTTTGCAGGAGAGTGCTCTAAAAGAGTTGCTTACACGCCCGATTCGCACACAGGTCAAACGCGCACGCGCATCGCGTCAATTCGCCGCCGCGCGCTCTCCGGTCAACTCGCCGAGCGAGCGTATGCGCGGGCAGACGCTTTCGGGATAAAGTCCGAGCGGGTCGAGCAGGACGGCGCGCATGCCGACGGCGAGCGCGGGGAGCGCGTCGTGCCCGTATGAATCGCCGATGTAGACGGCTTCCCCCGGCTCAATTTCAAGACGCGAGAGCGCAAGCTGGAAGATGGCCGCATCGGGCTTGCGTCGGCCTACGATATAGGAATCTATGAAAAAATCGAAATGCGATTTGAGTTCGACCAGATCGAGCAGTTCTTCGAGCCGCCCATCTTCTGTGTTCGAGATGACGGCGACGCGCAAGCCCGCCTTTTTGAGCGCGGCGAGCACGGCGGGCGCTTCCGCGTCGGGCGCGCTCCACAGGTGTCGTTCGGCGTGCGTCGCGTCGAGTTGCCCGCACAGGAGTTCGCAGGTGGCGGCGTCCATGTCGAGCGCGCGGTAGACGCGACGAAAGACCCAGTTGCGTTGTTTCGTGTCTTCGGCGGGAGGCTCGCCGCGCTGCATCGCAGCGTCAACAGAACACATCATCTCCTTGAACTTTCGCCCCAACTGCTCGGCGACGAATTCGCGCCCCGCCCCGGCGGACACGAGCCGCGCCAGCCTCTCCCAGTCGGGATGGACGAGCGTTCCGCCCATGTCGAACAGCACGGCGCGCACGCCCCGCAACGAGGGATGCAGAGAAGTTTGCGCCCGCGCTTCATTCTCCGGTCTTGTGTTGTCGTCTTCGATCTTTGCGTCCGGGGGCATTCGCGTCTTAAACGTCTTCGCACCGCCTTCAAAGTGAATTTATTTTACGACAAATACTCTCCGCCCCGTAAAAGTTCTTCGACGGCCTGCCCGACGACGCCGCGCGCCGAGGCGAGCGCCGTCTCGGATTCGGCGCGCGTGCGCCCCGTGCGCTGCATCACGAGGGCGACGCGCAGGTCGTCTCCCGCCGCCGCAAAGGCCGCGCGCGCCGTCGCTTCGTCCAGCCCGGTCTCGGCCTGAAGGATGCGCTCTGCGCGTGCGCGCAGTTTCTCGTTGCGCGCCGAAACGTTCGTCATGCGGTTGCCGCTCACGTAGCCGAGCCGGATCATGGTCGCCGTCGAGAGCATGTTGAGCACCATCTTCTGCGCCGTGCCCGCCTTGAGCCTGGTCGAACCCGCGATCACTTCCGCCCCGACGACCGGCACAATCGCCACTTCGACCGCGCGCACAAGCGGCGACGCAGGCACACACGTCACGCATGCCGTGACCGCGCCGAGCGTGCGCGCCCGTTCGCATGCGCCGAGTGTGTAGGGCGTGCGCCCGGAAGCGGCGATGCCGACGACCGCATCCCTGCCCGTCGCCCCACGCGCTTCGAGGTCGCGCGCTCCCGCCGCGCGGTCGTCCTCAGATGCCTCGACCGCGCGATAGCAAGCCTCGTAGCCGCCCGCGATGATGCCCTGCACCAACTCCGGCGAGACGCCGAAGGTCGGCGGGCACTCGGCTGCGTCGAGCACGCCGAGACGACCGGACGTGCCCGTGCCCACGTAGAACAGACGCCCGCCTCCCCTGAGCCTCTCGACGATGCCTTCAACCGCGCGCGCCACTTCGCCTGCGACGCGCCCGACGGCTTCCGCCACCTGCGCATCCTCTTCGTTCATCAGGCGCACGATCTCCGCCGCAGGCAGCGTGCTGATCGTCGCCGTGCGCGGGTTCTCCTGTTCCGTTACGGGAAGGTCTTCCATAAGTTTCAGGTTTCCAATTTCAGGTTTCAAGTTCAAGACAAAGAACCCTCAACCTCAGTCCTGAAACTTGAAGCCTGAAACTTGAGAACTTATCCGGCCAGCGCCAGTCGTATGTGCTCGCGCGCCATCCGCGCGGCGGCGGCGGCGGGCGAGAGTTGCGGCGGCGCGAGAAAGGCTTGCGGCGCGCTGTGTTCGATCTCCCTGCGCAGAGGTGCGAGGACGAGTTCGCCCGCCGTGAACACGCCGCCGACGTAAGCGACCTGAAAAGGTTCGCGCTCAATACGCAATTTGCGGATCACCGTGCAGGCGAGCGCGGCCAACTCGCTGCCCGCATCCGCGACGATGCCCTTCGCCACTTCGTCGCGCCCGCCCGCCGCTTCGATGACGTGGCGCGCGAATCCGGCGATGCGTTCGTTGGTCATGCTCGGCGCGTAGATGGCGAGCGAGAGATCGTCGGGCGTCGCCACGTTGAAATACAGGCACGCCGCCTCGCCTAAACTCGTCGCCTCGCCGCGCCCGTCCGTCGCACGCGCCACAGCCTGCAACGCCCGCCGCGCGATCCACGAACCGCTGCCTTCATCGCCCGCCAGCGGCCCCCAGCCACCGGCGCAGGCGTGTTTGCGCCGCGCGCTTTTACCGCAGCAGATCGAACCCGTGCCCGCGATCAAAACCAGCCCGGGCTTGCCGCCCGTCGCGCCGTAGAGCGCGATGTCGGCGTCCGTCGCAACTTCAATCGAGCTGATGCCGAGCGTGCGCTGGAGGGCGTCGGTCATGCGCTCCTTCAAATCCGCGCGGCGCACGCCCGCCAGCCCCACTTCGGCAGAGGCAATGTCGGTGCGGCGCACGCCCGCCGCCGCGCACGCGCGATCCACCGCCTCGCGCACCGCCGCCGCCGCGCTGTTCACGCCGACGCGCAGAGGGTTCGACGGCCCGGCCAGTCCTTCGCCGAGCGCGCGCCCCTCCTCGTCCGTAATCACGGCTTGAGTCTTCGTGCCGCCGCCGTCAACTCCGAGCACGACGAGCGGCGCGTTGAGGTCTCTGGGTGCGTGGGAAAAGTTTGTCGGTTCGCGTCTGGCCTTCATTGTTTGTCGGCGGCGGAAAACTCGTCGCGCGAGCAGCCCGCCCCTGTTTGCTATGATGGGCTGATTGTAAAAAGGGTTGACATATAATGGAAACTAAAAGATTTTATCCGCTTGATAATTAAGTCTGATATCGAGGGTTCGTTATGGAGATTCGACAACTCAGGGCTTTGAGCATCATTGCCGAGACGCGCACGTTCACCGCTGCCGCCGAACGCGTGCACGTCACGCAGGCGGCCATCAGCATGCAGATTCGCCAGCTCGAACTGGAGACGGGCACGCTCCTCTTTATACGCACGCCGCGCCGCTGCGTGCTGACGCATGCGGGCGAACGCCTGCTCGAACGCGCCCGCCGCATCCTGCGCGAGCACGACGCCGCGCTTGCGGAGTTGGCCGAGTTGTCCGGCACGTCGCACGGCCGTCTGCGTCTGGGCAGCGCGTCGGCGATGTTCAGTTCGGATCAACTGCCGCAAATTTTGCAGAAGTTGCGGGGACACTGCGAGAACGTCGAGGTCACGGTCACGTCGGGGACGAGCGAGGCGTTAGTCCGGCAGATCATGGCGGGCGAGTTGGACATCGCTTTCATCTCGCTGCCGGTGGAGGCGCGCGGCGTCGAGACGGAGTTGTTGCTGAAAGACGAGTTGATCGCCATCGCCAGCCCCGCTCACCCGCTCGCGCACAAGCGCGTCATCAGCGCTTTCGAGTTGGCGGGGCAAAAGCTCATTTTGGGCGAGCGCGGCGGCAACACGCGCCGCCTGATCGACGAGTACTTCGCGGAGGCGGGCTTGCGTCCCGTCGTGGCGATGGAGTTGAGCCGTGTGACTTCGATCAAGCGGATGGTGGAGACCGGGATGGGCGTCGGCATCGTTCCTGTCAGGTCGGCGCTCGAAGAGATCGCGGAGGGACGACTCGTTCGCTGGTGGATCGAGGGCGCACAGATCAACTCGGAACTCGGCTTCGCCTATCTCTCCGGCGGCTATCAATCCCCGATCACGCAGACGTTCATCAACCTGTGCCAGGAGAATCTGGCCGCCGAGGCGGAAGCGTCCGAGCCGCGCGAGAAGCGCCAGCGCACCACGCGCAGGCAGAAAGCAAAGCGGAAAGGGCGATAACTTTCAAAAATTAACGGCGCGTGGTTAAGCCTGTTCATTCGTCTGCCCGATCAAAGTGCGTATGGCGGGAACGAGGCGCTGGGTGTCTTCGGGTTTGCGCATGCAGCCCTGCGCGCCCGCTTTGATGGCCTCTTTGTGATCGAGGAGCGGGGCGTAGGCGGTGAAGAACAGGATCGGCGTGTCGTGGTTGAACTCGCGAATCGCGCGGCAGAGCGCAAGGCCGTCCATGTCGGTCAGGCCGATGTCGAGCAGTATGAGCGCGTAAGAATTTTCGCGCGCGAGGCGGAGACCTTCTTCCGCCGTCTGCACGGCGGTCACGGCGAAGCCCTCCTGCTTCAAACTCCACTCCACCAGAAAACGCGTGTCCTGCGTGTCCTCGACATACAAGATCGCCGGTCGCTCGACAGTCATAGTTGTTCGCTCCGTGAAAAAGTGACGGGTGACAGGTGACAAGTTGAAGCAAAAATTCCTCCCTTAAACTCGTCACACGTCACCCGTCACCTCTTTATATCGTTGCATGAGTTCAGGCCAGCGGCCTTGTGCTTTGAGTATCAGTTCGCAGACTTCGCGGACTGCGCCAAATCCTCCGGGGAGACTCGTCGTGTAATGCGCGGCGGCGCGCGTGTCTTCGGTCGCGTCCGCGACGGCGACGGCGAAACCGCAGCGGCGCATCAAAGGGATGTCCGTCACGTCGTCGCCGACGTAAGCCGTTTCCGCTTCTGCGACTCCGGCAGCGGCCAACACCTCCGCAAAATCTTTTGTCTTTTCCCACGTTCCCTGCCGCACGTGCGTGATGCCGAGGTCGCGCGCACGACGTTCGACCGCCGAGGACGTGCGGCCAGAGATGATACCCGATTGCAGACCGGCGCGATGCAGGAGGACGAGGCCGTGCCCGTCGCGCGTGTGGAAACTCTTTTCCTCGTCGCCGTTCTCAAGGAGCGTGATGCGCCCGTCCGTGAGCACGCCGTCGCAGTCGAGCAACAGCAGTTTGACGCGCGCGGCGCGCTCTTCGATTGTTGGCTTGAGGTCGCCCGTGTTCGTCGTCATCATTTCAGCGCACCTCGAAGATGGGGATGTCCACGAGCTTCATCGCGCTCCCGCCGCCGCTACCGCGCGCGAAGACGAGCACCGCCGTGCCCGATTGCTCGCGGCCGAGCGTCTTGGCCGTGATGTGCACGTCTGCGGCGTAGCGATCCGAGCCGAGCGATTCGGTGCGCAGCAGTTTTGTCTGCCACAGTTCGGGCTGGCTGCCGATGATGCCCCGTGCGAAGGTTGTGAGTTCGCCGGGCATGACGAGCGCGTCGAGTTCGGCCTTGCGACCGCCGCGAACCGTCTGCTCGAACTGCGTGACGGCCGTGCGCACAGCCTCGTCAACGGCGGGCGCTGCCGCCCCCAGAGCGGCCTCCGCTTTCAGGCGCGAGGCGCGTGCGGTGAGCGTCGGCGCATAGCCGCCTTCTGCGCGCACGGCTTCGTCAAAACGCTTTGCGGCTTCCGCCGCTTGATTGCGGCGCATGGCGATTTCGCCGAGTCCGATGTTCGCCCACGCGAGCGTAACGGGCAGCGGCAGCCGCTCGTCGAGCGCGGCGCGAAATTCGCGTTCGGCGTCGGGGAGTTTGTTCTGTTCGAGCAGGGCGCGTGCGAGGAGGATACGCGCGTCCTGCATGAGCGGGGCGCGCGTGAGCATGTCGCGCGCGATTGCTTCGGCCTGCGCGTGCTGTCCGGCGGCGAGCAGGCGCGTGGCGTCTTCGAGCGATTCTTCGAGCGCGGGCGAGCGCGGCGCGACATCGTTTGCGTAGTCGAGTTGCGGGTAGATTTTTTCCGGGTCAACTTCGACGCGGACGATGCGCGCGGTGGTCTTGAAACGAACGTCGGCGAAATCTCGCGCCGGGATCGTGGCCTGCGCCGTGACGCGCTCGCCGCTCTCGGTGATGGCGAGGGCGGAGACCGAAGTTTCAATCGCCCCGGTGTTCCTGAGCGCGGAGACGGATTCGCCGCCGCGCTGTTGCGGCAAGCCGATCAGGAGATCAATTTCGGTCGGCTGATCGAACCCGGCGTCGAGCGCGCTCTTTAAGCTCGCGCCGCCGCGCCCGTTGAGGGCGGCGCGCAGGACGGCGAGCGTGAGTTCGTTTTCGCGCCCCTTCTGCAACTGTTCGCGCAGGAGTGCGAGGAACGCTTCGCGCCCGAGCACGCGGTCGGCGAGACGCCAGATCATCGCGCCTTTGTTGGCGACGGAAAGGTAGTAAGTCGGCTCTAACGGCGTGGTGACGGAGAGCGGGGCGTCGCGGCGCGCGACGGCCGAGTAAGCGATGCGCTCGCGCAAACGTTCGGCGTCGGCGGCTTCACGCCCGAACTCTTTTTCCAGAAAGAGCGTCGCCAGAAAACGCACCAGCCCTTCGCGCACGACGCCAGAGCCTTCGCCGCGCACGGGCGTCGCGCTGCCGATCCAGAGCCGCGCGATGGCTTCTGCGATCTGCTGCGCCGTCAGTGCGTCCGTCTTGCTGCGGCGAAAGGCCGCCGCGTCGAGCAGGATCGTGCCGCCGAGATCAAAGCCCGCGCCGCGCGTGACGGCGACGAGGCGCACGGGCGCATCAATGCTCGCGCCGAACAGGCTCGTATAAAAATTTCGCGCGGAGGCTGAGAGCGCGATGAGCGCCTCGGCGCGTTTGCGCTCCTCTGCGTTTGCGCCGCGCAGGAGATGCGCGCTGACGCCGCGCGCGTCTGCGCCGCCTTCGACCACGTCCCACTTGCCCGTCAGAAAAAACGGCTGGACGGAAAGCTTCTGCTCGTAAGTTGCACCCGTTGCGACTCCGGTGGAGAGCACGGTCTGGTCTGCGCCCGCCGCGTTGATTGCGAGACGCACGGGCGCGGTGTCAGCCCCGCGCAGCGAGAACTGCGAATTGGGCGAAGGGTACCAGCCGGAGAGCGGAAGAAACTGCGCGCCTTCGGGCGAGATGGCCGCCAGCCCCGTGTTGGCCGCGACGGGCAGGCGATAATCGAGCGTGAGGTTGACGTTCGAGCCGGGAACAACTGCGGCGGGCAGCGTCACCGTCACCTGCTGCAACTGCGTGCGCGCCTCCGCCCGCGACGAAAACTGCGCCGTCGCATCGCCGACGAGCGCCGACTTGATCTCCGCAGCCGAGTTGAGCCGCGTCGTCAAGGTGCGCCCCGCGCCCGTGCCGACGTTTCGCGCGGAGATGACGGCGCGCGCCGTCAGAGCGCGATCCGTTGCCGTCGCAGCCGGAAGGGTCGCCGTCACGTCGAAGCGTTCGACCCGCCACACGGGGCGCGCTTCTTCCTGCGCGTGCGCGTGTGCCGGGGTCAATAAAAGTACGGAGAGAAGCGCCAGTTTGCGTAGACGAAAAATATTCATACTTGAGCGAGTGTTCAGCTTTCGGTAGAAGCGTTGCGCCGGACGAGTTCATGTATGTCGCGCAGGATATGAAGCAACGATTCAAGCCGCGCGAGCGGGAGCGCATTCGGCCCGTCGGAGAGAGCGCGCTGAGGCTCCTCGTGCACTTCCATGAAGACGGCGTCCACGCCGCAGGCGACCCCGGCGCGCGCGAGCGGTTCGATGTACTCCGACTGCCCGCCCGTTGCATGGCCGAGTCCGCCCGGCAGTTGCAGGCTATGCGTCACGTCGAAGACGACGGGCGCGCCAAACGCGCGCATGATCGGAAACGAGCGCATGTCCACGACGAGATTGTTGTAGCCGAAAGAGACGCCGCGCTCTGTCAGCAGCAATTGTTCGCACCCGGCGGCGCGCGCCTTGCTGACGATGTTGCGCGCGTCGGCAGGCGCGAGAAACTGCCCCTTCTTCACGTTCACGACGCGACCCGAACGCGCCGCCGCGACGACGAGGTCTGTCTGCCGCGAGAGGAACGCCGGAATCTGCAACACGTCCGCGACGCGTGCGACCGCCTCGACCTGCGACACATCATGGATGTCCGTCAGGACTGGCACACCGACCTCTTCCTTCACGCGCTGCAAAACTTCCAGGCCCTCCTCCATCCCGCGCCCGCGAAAGCTCTCGTGCGACGAGCGGTTGGCCTTGTCGAAGGATGCTTTGAAGACGTAGTCGAGTCCGGCGGCGCGCGTCAGCGCGGCACACTCGCGCGCCAGCATCAAAGCGTGCTCACCGGATTCGACCACGCACGGCCCCGCGATGATCGTCAAACGCCCGTCGCCGAACGTGGCGTTGCCGACCTTGAAAGATTGCACCTGCGATTCGGTTGACATAGATGATTCTTTCGCGGCTCTAAAAAAAAATTTGAGAAGCCCCTTCGGGGACGAAGAAAACTTTTGCTCTCCAAACACTCTCTAAAACTGATTCAAGACCTTAGGAGTTGTTTGAGAAATCTCTCTAAGCCCCGAAGGGGCTTTTAGAACGGCCTCTTAAAACGGGTTCAAAATCTTCTTCAATTTTTTGAAAGCTCCGCCGACCTTCGAGCCCTTCTTTCCCTTGCCCCTGTTGCCGGTGACCGTGCGGCTCGCGCGCCTGTTTCTGGTCGGCTGCGCCCGCCTGTTCGCGGCTTCGTCGGGCGTGGGCGAAGGCGTCGCTTCGGGCGAAGGCATCGCCGCCGCTGCTGCGGCGTTCGCGTTCTCCGTCAAGGGGACGGCCACAGCGCCGCTGTTGCGCGTCCTGACAAACGCCGTGAGCACGATGACCATCACGAGCATCGCCACAGCGGACGCCAGCAGCACGGGCGGCTGTTTGAACCAGTCGAGCCACGTGCGACGGTTTTGCAGCAGAACACGGACGCGCGTGAAAGGGTGCGCGTCGAGCGTCGGCGCAGCCGAGACGGCGAGCGCGGCGGTCGGCGGCGCGACGGCCACGTTGCCCGTCTGCACTCTTCCCCTTCCCGTCGTATCCGCGAGTTTCGTGGTGTCGCTCGCCTTCACGCCGTTGCGCTGCCCGCCCGAAGTTTCCATGCCAAGCACGAACTGCCCCGTCGGCGGCACCGCGCCGTTCCCGTTCTCGAAATCTTCTTCGGGGGCGACATAGCCGAGCGGCGACGGAGCGATGCTGGCGCGTTTGGCCGCCGCGTAGAGTTCGCGCCTGAACGCGCCTGCATCGGGCGGGCGATTCAACGGATTTTTTTCGAGCGCATGGAGCACGATGCGTTCGAGTTCGGGCGGGATGTTTGGAACTAACTCGGTCGGGCGGCGCGGCGGCTTGGATGAATGCTGCAAGGCGACGGCAAGCGGCGACGGGCCTGTGAAAGGAGTCGTGCCCGTAAGCATCTCGTAGAGAATGATGCCGAGGCTGTACACGTCGGAGGCGGGCGTCAGGTGCGCGCCGTCGCACTGTTCGGGCGACATGTAGCGCGGCGTGCCGATCATCACGCCGGTCTGCGTGAGCGCGTTCTGCTCCGAGTCGTCAACCGTGTCGGCGGCGAGTTTTGCGATGCCGAAGTCCAGCACCTTGACGACGGGCGGCGCGTTCTTCGGTTGCACGATGAAGATGTTGGCGGGTTTGAGGTCGCGATGGATGACGCCGCTTTCGTGCGCCGCCTCGACCGCCGCCGCCACCGGCAACATCAAAGCGACCGCCCGCCCGCCCTCCATCGGCGACTCGAAGGCCAGCACCTCGCGCAAATTTCGCCCTTCGAGCAACTCCATCACGATATAGACGAAGCCTTCGGCGGTGCGCCCGAAGTCCGTCACCGTTACGGCGTTCGTGTGGCGGAGTCGCCCGGCAGCGCGCGCCTCGCGCCGGAAGCGTTCCTGCGCGGCCTCGTCTTCGACGAAACGCGGGTGCAAAACTTTCACGGCCACCGGGCGATCAATCAGCAGGTGCGTCGCGTGATAGACCGTCCCCATCCCGCCCTCGCCAAGCCGACGGTCAAGGCGATACTTCTCATCGAGCACCTGCCCCGCGAGCGGATCGACCGGAGACTGGATGGCGATGGTCGCGTCGGCACGCAAAATCGCCCCGTCCTCCGGGCACGTCTTCAAGTCCGCCGCAAACAGCCGACCGCATGTAGGACAATGGAGCATAATCTCAAGTGACAAGTGACGAGTGATAAGTGACAAGTCAGAACGAGTTCTTCCATCTTGTCACTTATCACTCGTCACTTGCCACCTGCTTTATTGTCCGGTTTCTCAGGCAAAATGTACAGCAGGAAGAAAAGGATGAAGGAGGAACTGAAAGACTGTCAGTAGTCCGTCGTCAGTTGTCAGTTGTATGTGACAAGCACACAAGTTGCTAAAGATTGTCTTGAACAACTGACTACGGGCTACTGACAACGGACAATCTTTCAGTTCATCGTTCCGCGTTCCACCTTCGCCGTTTCTTTTTTAGTCGTCGCCCGCGACGCCGACGCGTTGTGTTGCGGCGGCAGCGGTCATCTCCGTGTCGTGTGGTTCTTCGACCGTCGTTTCGTTGCGCAGGCGATTTGCGAGAGCGGCGCGGACGAAAGAGGTGAAGAGCGGGTGGGCTTGAAGCGGCTTCGATTTGTATTCGGGATGAAACTGGCAGCCGAGAAACCAGGGATGCGCGTCGCGCGGCAGTTCGACCATCTCTACGAAACGACCGTCGGGCGATTCGCCGCTGAAGACCAGTCCCGCGCGCTCTAAGGTCTCGCGAAATTCGGGATTGAACTCGTAACGATGACGATGCCGCTCGCCGATCTCCGGTGCGCCGCC
>DASQDV010000236.1:0-2640 GCA_035633995.1 Pyrinomonadaceae bacterium
CCCGCGCCCGCCTCTCTTTTTCTCATGCAGGCTATCGCCAAAGGTTTGTTTTGCGGGGCGGCAAATTCAGGCGCGCCCGCCCGCGTTGTTGCCAACCCATAGTCAATCATGTCTAATACGCTTTCGGGATGAGTTTCCGCGTCCGTGTTCCCTAAATTTTGAGGAGGTAAGTTTGATGACCCGTAGGCTTTTGAGTTTCATGCTGCTGCTCGCGCTCGCGGCGACGGCCTGTGCGCAAGCGACGCAGCAGACGCCCGCACCCGCCAACAAGGCGCAGACGCCCGCCGCGCCCGTCGCCGCCACACAGCCGCCCGCTGCGCCCAAGACGCATTTGAAGGTCGGCGACCCCGCGCCCGATTTCACCCTCTCCAACACGAAAGGCGAGAAGGTGAAGTTGTCCGACTTCCGGGGCAAGAAGAACGTCGTGCTGGCCTTCTACGTGCTGGCCTTCACCGGTGGTTGAACGAAGGAACTCCAGGCATATCAGGCTGATATTGCCAAATTCGACGCCACCGAAACTCAGGTTCTGGGCATCAGCGTGGACAGTTCGCCCGCCAACGCGCGCTTTGCCGAAGACATCAAGGTCACGTTTCCCCTGCTCAGCGATTTCAAACGCACGACGGTGCGCGACTACGGCATTTTTAGCGAAGAAGGCGGCTACGGCACGCGCGCCACGTTCGTCCTGGACAAGGACGGCATCATTCGCCACATCGAACAGGGTCGCTCGGCCATTGACCCGTCGGGCGCGTATCAGGCATGCAGCATCTTCACGAAGAAGAGTTAGAAAACAGTCGTGAGAGTGGCTTGAACGCGAAGGACTGAAAAGACCGGAAGGGGCGGACGCAAAGGACGCGAAAGTTTTCCATGCGCCCTTTGCGTCCTCCGTTTTGCGCCTTCGCGTTTGCAGCGCCCCCGCGCGCCTTACGAATTTTCGGATGGAAGAAAAGCCGCCCGGCGTTCGTCCAAAGCAAAACTTTTGTCCGCTCCTGTCCGTTTACTAAGTTGCGTTTCCGGCAACTACAGAGATCGTGACCGCCCGACAATTTAAAAATTTCCACGAGGAGTCGTCGTGAAGTCTAAATTTACTTTTCTCTTTTTCCTGTTTGTCCTGCTCGCCGCGCCCGCTTTCGCCCAAACTCACCGCGCTTCGATTCGCGGCACGGTGGTTGACCCGAACAAGGCTCTCGTCCCCGGCGCGACCGTGCGCGTGATCAGTCGAGCTACCAACGAGACGAGAACCACTACGAGCGACGCCGAAGGTGAGTACGCCGTCTCCGCACTCACGCCGGGCGCGTATCGCGTCGAGATCGAAGCGGGAGGCTTCGAGACGAAGCGACAAGAAGTTACTCTTCAGGTTAATCAGGAATTGAGATTGGATGTCGGACTAGCGGTCGGCAACGTGGCAACCGATCCCTACATGATCGTTTCCGCGCCGTCCGAGTTAAGAAAAGATTCGCCCGCGCTCGGCACGGTCATCGAAGAACGGCAGATCGCCGAGTTGCCGCTCGACGGTCGCAACTTCCTCGAACTCGCCCTGCTCGCGCCCGGAACAGCGCCCTCCGCGCCCGGTTCGGCAGGTTCCGTGCGCGGCGACTTCGCTTTCAGCGCCAACGGCGCGCGCGAAGATTCCAACAACTTCCTGCTCGACGGCGTCTATAACCTCGACCCGAAACTCAACAGCTTCGGCGTGCGCCCGCCCGTTGACGGCATACAGGAATTTGAGATTTCCACGAGCACTTACGACGCCTCGTTCGGGCGAAACGCCGGAGCGCAGATCAACGTCATCTCCAAATCCGGCACGAACACGCTGCACGGCACGCTCTACGAGTTTCATCGCAATGCCGCCCTCGACGCGCGCAACTTCTTCGCGCCCGCAGACCAGCCCGACCCCAAGTACATACGTAACCAGTTCGGCTTCTCCATCGGCGGCCCTATCCGCCGCGACCGCACCTTCTTCTTCGGCGACTACGAAGGCACGCGCACGCGCGAAGGCATCACGCGCATCACGAACGTCCCGACGCTCGCCGAACGAAACGGCGACTTCTCGCAAAGTCTCTTCGCGCGCCCCTTCAACCCGTTCGTGCAGCAGCCTTTCACGGGTGGCATCATTCCCGTCGAGTTTCAAAACCCCATCGGGCGCGCCATCGCCAATTTGTACCCGCTCCCGAACCGCAACGTCCCCTTTGCCAACTTCGTCTCGTCGCCCACTTCGACCGACCGCAACGACCACGTGGACGTGCGCATCGATCACCGGTTCGGCGACCGCTCGACTCTGGCCGCGCGCTACAGTTTCGGCGACCGCGACTTCTTCGATCCGTTCACCGGCCCGACCTTCTCGCTCGTCCCCGGCTTCGGCAACTACGTCCCGCGCCGCAGCCAGAACCTGATGCTCAGCGAGACGCACATCTTCTCGCCGAGCGTCGTCAACGAAGCGCGCTTCGCTTTCAGCCGCGTCGCCTCCGCCGTCACGTCCGAAGGGCAAGGCGAAAGTCTCAACCGCCGGGTCGGCCTGCCGGAACTCTCCGCCAACCCGCGCGACTTCGGGCTCAGTTTCATCACCATCACGGGCTACTCGCCCATCGGCGACGAATTCAACAACCCGCAGCAGAGCGCCACGAACGTCTTCCAGTTTCTCGACAA
>DASQDV010000237.1:0-6502 GCA_035633995.1 Pyrinomonadaceae bacterium
GGGCAAAGGCGTGACGTTCGATTCGGGCGGCATCTCGCTCAAGCCGGGCGAGAACATGGAGTTGATGAAGTATGACATGACGGGCGGCGCGACCGTGCTCGGCGTGATGCGCGCGGTGGCGCAGTTGAAGCCGCCGATGCCACTCCTCGGCGTCGTGCCCGCAACAGAGAATCTGCCTTCGGGCAAGGCCACGAAGCCGGGCGACGTGGTGCGTGCGATGTCGGGCAAGACCATCGAAGTTATCAACACCGACGCCGAAGGACGCCTGATTCTGGCCGACGCCATCGAGTACGCCAAGAAGTTGGGCGCGACGCAGATCGTCGATCTCGCGACGCTGACGGGCGCGGTTTCCATCGCGCTCGGCGATGTGAACACCGGAATACTCGGCACGGATCAGGAGTTGATTAACGAAGTCATCGCGGCGGGCAGGGAAGTCGGGGAAAAGTTCTGGCAGTTGCCGCTCGATAAAGAGTACACGAAGCAGATCAAGTCGGACATCGCGGACATCAAGAACGTCGGCGGGCGAAAGGCCGGCACGATCACTGCGGCGGCGTTTCTCAAAGAGTTCGCCGAAGGCGTTTCATGGGCGCACCTCGACATCGCCGGGACGGCGTGGGGCGACGACGCCAAGCCGTACCGCTCGAAAGGGCCGACGGGCGTGGGCGTGCGAACATTGCTCAACTTCATCGAGCGCGCCGCACGCTCCGCGTCCCCGGGGAAGAACGGGAAGGCTTAGCGCCGGGCATCCGACTATAAACAACTGCTCGAAGGGCGAGGCCGCGCGGTTTTTCTCCGCGTGGCCTGCGCTTTTTTTTGAGGTCGGGGTTTTGCGTAGAATGCGAAAAAACGGCTGATTTCGCGTCCGTGTCTACAATTGTGGACGCGCTGTCTACTTTAGTGAACATTGGGGTTATAGAAGTTTGCGTAAAAACTTGCATTTTTCGGTAGTTATGCTAAATTCTGCTTCTGGCATAAACGTTGCACTTGCAGATGTGCCAAGTCAAAGGGGACGGATTCACAAATAACTGTCCTTGCCCACTCGGTTGGCCGTCCGAGGAAAAGCGCCGCCCCTTTGACTTCCTCTTCTTCAATTTCTTCCGTTCGCGCGCACCCGCAGACACTCTTTCGACTTCATAATTTCCGGCAGGAAGTTTTCGGCGGAAAATGTTATAGTGTCGTCTACGGGTTGACCCCTTCCTGCCCGGAGCGCTCGCCGAAACGCTTGCGCTCCCACGCTGGCTTTTACGGAGTACGGGACAAAGCGCAGTGGTTGATTATTACAAAATTTTAGGCGTTCCCCGGACGGCTACGGCCTCGGAAGTCAAATCAGCATACCGGCGTCTGGCGCGCCAGCGGCACCCCGATCTCAACGGCGGATCGGAGAAGTCTGCGCGCGAGTTTGCCCTGATCGCGATGGCCTACCGCACCCTGAGCGACCCGCAGGAGCGCAGCTATTACGATAACCAGTTTCGCAAGCGGGCGGGCGAGGCGAGCGAATCGTTTTTGCGCTCCGACAACCCGCACGCGCAACGCATGCGCCGCGTCGCCGCGCAGGCGCGCATGGATCGCGTCGTTGACAATTTGATCGCGGCGGAGCGGCGCGAAAACTTCGCCATGCAGCGCGCCGTCTTCACCACCGTCTCGCTGTTTCTCTCGACCTTCTTCGTGGCGCTCTTCAAGCCGCGCTTCTGGCAATTGTTCGGCGGCGTCGGGCGCGCGCTGATGCTTACGCTGTTTTTGATCGGCCTGTGGCATCTCGTCACGCGCCTGCGCGAATATTTCAGCCGCTACACTTACCAGCCGAGTTCGCTCCACGATTCGGTCACGCACGAAGTTGAAAAGTCTGACAAACCCTTCACGCGCTTCGCGGCGTCGAGTTTTCTGGTCATCGGCTACATGGCCTGTCTCGGCGCGGGTCTCCTGCTCGGACAGCAGATGTACAGCACCATCCTCAGCGAAGTGCCTTTCCTCTACGACACGCAAATCCGCCCCGAACTACTCTTCTACCCGCCCATCGCCGTGCTCGTCATAGACACGATGCACATGATCGCGGCCAAGATCGACTGACCGCGCGCCTCTCCGAGAACGACTGGCTAGCCTGCGCCCTGCTCGCGCCGGGCGCGGAGACAGTCTTGCGTCCCGGCGCACGACTCGTGTATATTTCGCCTCAAGCGGCCACACAGCAGGCCGTTATTGAAGCAAATTCGCACAATCGTATTCAGTTCGCGCACGCGAGGCGGAGGCCAAAAGCCGGAGTCTTGTTCGTCGCCGGGTGCGTGTTCCCCCAAACTCGAAAACGTGAGCCGTGCGGCGCGGCTCGCGGCGGAATCAGACGCGTTTAGCAGGTGAGAATTAAAGTAACGTTCGCACAACACAACCTCGTGCCGACCACAAACAGCCGACGGCCTCTCGAACGTCGCTGCCTGACTCGTCTTTTGAGTTGACAGGCGCTTTCGCAGGCCGTCCGGCTTCTCGAAGAACGGAGGAGCAAGAGATGGCTAAGCGAATCACCGAACGCCAGCGCCTCGCTTTCAAACTCGAATCCCTGACCGACACCGAAGTCAAAGAAGTGCTCGACTACATCTCGATCATGGAATCAATGCGCCGCGCGACGAGCCCCGCCGGGTTGTGGGACGACGAACTGGTCACGATGCTTGCGGATGCGCGCGAGAATCTGCGCGCGCGACAGGCGTTCGAGTGGGAGTCGGTTCGCCGACGCGCCGACCGACGCGCCGACGCGTCAACCCCGACCCGCGTATGAACCGAACGGGCGACGCTTCGTTCTCCAAAGTTATTCCGCCCGATGCCGCGCCGCGCCGCGCTCTTTTGCGCGCGCTGGCGGCGGTCGTGCTTTTCTTCGTCGCCGCAGGCGGCACAGCAGCAGCGGCGCACCTTCATGCGCGGGCTGCTATTTTTCCGCAAACATCCCAGACGACTCTCACGCCGCTCCAGCGCGAAATCGAGAAACAACGCGCGCGTCTTTCCTCCGGCGACGTGGAAGAACGCCGCGAGGCCGTCATGCGTCTCGGCGCGATGGCGCGCGCCGACAGTTCGCGCGCCGCCCTCGCTGCGCTCAAAGACGCGTCCGTCATCGTGCGCGCGACAGCCGCCCGCGCCGTTCTGTTTTTGCCCGCAGTTGAAGCCGCCGCCGCGCTCCTCCCGCTGCTCGCCGCCAAGGTCGAATTAGTGCGCCGCGAAACCGCATACGCGCTGGTACAAACTCGCAGCCGCACGGCGGTCGAAGCGCTGGCAACGGCGCTCGCGCGCGACAAGGAGGCGGGCGTACGCGGGGCGGCGGCGGTCGCGCTCGGCCAGATCGGCGACGAAGCGGCAACTCCCGTCCTGACCGAAGCCATCGGACGCCGCATCGCGCGCACGGGCTTTCTGAATCGCATCACATTTCGCCGGACGGAAGAGAACGAGTTTGTGCGCCGCTCGGCGGCGGTCGCGCTCGGACAGATCAAGAGCCGCGCGGCGGTGCCCGCGCTCATCGCTGCGCTCGCCAACGAACGCGCCGGAGACGACGTGCGCCGCGAGGCCGCACGCGCGCTCGGCTTGATCGGCGACCCCGCCGCCATCCCGACCCTGCGCGCCGCGCTCGCCGCCCGCGACCCGTATCTTTTGGAGATCGCCGCCGAAGCCTTGCGCAAACTCGAACCGGGAAAAGTCGGCTAACGGAGTTTGCGTTCTCTCAGACCGGCGAATAACTCGACACAAGCGAAAAGCCGGACGGCGATTTTAACGCCGTCCGGCTTTAGTGTTGTTTAGTTTGCGTCGGCTCTTAGCTTTCCGACTTTTCGCCGCGACCCTGACTTTTCCGCGCCGCTTTGGTCTGCGGAATCGGCAGCGCGACGCCGCCCGATTTGGCTTCCGCTTCCTCGAAAGTCTCTTCTTCCGGCCCGATCTCGCTGATGAGCGCGCCGCCCGAACGCTTCGAGAAGACAAGTTTATTCTGCCCTTCGAGCAGATCGACGTAAACCAGATCGCCCAAGCCCACCTGATCCGTCGCCACCAGATTCGACAGCGGGTAGACGAGGAAACGTTCAATCGAACGCTTCAGATGGCGTGCGCCGTACTTGTAATCAATGCCCTCTTTGAGCAGCATGTCCTTCGCCGTGTCCGAGCACTGGAAGACAAACTTCGTCCCGGCGGAACGCATGATGCGATCCTGCACGGAGGCCAGTTCGAGATCGAGAATCTGGCGCAGGTGGTGCTCTTTCAGGCTGCGGAACACGACCACTTTGTCAATGCGGTTCATGAACTCCGGCGAAAACTTGCGCCGCGCCGCTTCGACAGCCGTGCGGTAAATCTTCTGGTCAACGTCCGAGTCGTTCGGGTTCTTGTCGCCCTTCTGCGTCACGAAGCCCATGCCGCCCGAAATCAACTCCGACATCTCGCGCGCGCCGAGGTTCGAGGTCATGATGACCATCGTGTGCGAGAAGTCCACGCGGCGGTTGTCGCCGAGCGTCAAAGTCGCTTTGTCGAGAATGCCGAGCAGGAGTTGCCACAGGCTGTCGGAAGCCTTCTCGATCTCGTCGAAGAGGACGAGCGAGAGTTTCGTGTCTTCCGTGTGGTAGCGGTCGAGATTCTCCTGCGTCAGCATCGGGCTGGTTTCGCGGTGGCCGAGGTAGCCCGGAGGCGAGCCGATGAGCTTTGCGATTTCGTGCGAATGCTGAAACTCCGCACAGTCGATTTTGATGACCGCGCCTGGGTCGCCGAAGAGAACTTCGGCAGCCGCTTCGACGACGCGCGTTTTGCCCGAACCGGTCGGCCCGAGAAACAGCATCGTGCCGACGGGGCGGTTGAGAGGGTTCATCCCGGCGAGAAAAATCTGGTAGAGCCCGCTCATGCGGCGCACCGCGCGCTCCTGGCCGACGATGCGCGTCGAGAGTTTTTCTTCAAACTCCTGTGCGCGCGGACTCTTCTGATCGGGGTCAAGAAAGACCGTCTCGGTTATTTTCTTCTGTGTTTCCATTGCTGCAATCATCGCGACCGTCCTCCTTGCCTGAGCGTTGCGGGGTGAGCTTAAATTAGCTGCTCTGGCGGCCTCCTGACCGCCTTACCTCCGTTCTCATGCAAAGAACGATCCGTTCGTGTAATTGATGCGCCGGGCGCGGAGCCGGTTGGCTGTTTTGCGCCGCGTTCTCTCCGGCGTTCGAGAGTGGAGACACTATATAACCGACATCATGCAATTTGTCACCACAAAATATCCACACCCGAAAAGTTTTTGCGACGACTGACAATTTCCGGCCACTGACAATTCATGGCAGAACCCGGCTGACAAATTACTGTCTTCGTGCAAAATTTTGCATCGCCGCACGACGAGGTGTAGAGCGGAAAACGGCGAGGGCGCGTCAACTGAATGACGCGCCCTCGCCGTTAGCTACTTTACCGAAACACACCGTTTTGTCAGTCGTAATATTCCAGGCCGAGATGCGTGATGAGGTCTTCGCCGCGCAGGTGGCGCAGGGTGTTTTTGAGTTTCATCAACTGTATGAAGATGTCGTGCTCCGGGTAAAGTTTAGGAGCGGTCATCGGCGACTTGAAATAGAAGGAGAGCCATTCCTGCACGCCCTTCATCCCGACGCGTTGCGCGAGGTCGAGAAAGAGCGCGAGGTCGAGCACCAGGGGCGCGGCCAGGATAGAATCGCGGCAGAGGAAATCGATCTTGATCTGCATCTTGTAGCCGAGCCAGCCGAAGATGTCTATGTTGTCCCAGCCCTCTTTGTTGTCGCCGCGCGGCGGGTAATAGTTGATACGGACGACGTGCGAGAAGTCCTTGTAGAGTTCGGGATACACGTCCGGCTGGAGGATGTATTCGAGGACGGAGAGCTTCGATTCCTCTTTGGTCTTGAACGATTCGGGATCGTCTAAGACTTCGCCGTCGCGGTTGCCGAGAATGTTGGTCGAGTACCAGCCGTGCAGGCCGAGCATGCGCGATTTCAGACCGGGCGCGAGGATGGTCTTCATCAACGTCTGGCCGGTTTTGAAATCCTTGCCGCAGACGGGCACGTTGTTTTGATCGGCGAGTTCCATCATGGCGGGGATGTCAACCGTGAGGTTCGGCGCGCCGTTGGCGAAGGGGATGCCGAGTTTGAGCGCGGCGTAGGCGTAGATCATCGAGGGCGCGATGGCCTTGTGGTCGTCGCGCATCGCCTGCTCGAATGACTTGAGCGTTTTATAGACGGCGTGCTGCTTGAGGAAGATTTCCGTCGAGGCAGCCCACACCATGACGAGCCGCGCGCACTTGTTCTTGCGCTTGAACTCTTCGATCTCCGCGATCAATTGCTCTGCGAGGTCGAACTTGTTCTTGCCCTGTTTGACGTTCTCGCCGTTCAGACGCTTCACGTAGTTCTGATCAAAGACGGCCTTCATCGGCTTGATCTTCTGCAAAGGCGTCTTGAGTTTGACGAGCAGTTCTTTTTCGAGCACGCCCGCATGCATCGCCGCGTCGTAGGCCGAATCGGGGAAGATGTCCCACGCGCCGAAGACGAGATCGTCG
>DASQDV010000238.1:0-4634 GCA_035633995.1 Pyrinomonadaceae bacterium
GCGTCAGTTCCGGTCGCGGCGTGCAGGAGCAGAACACCTACACCGGCACCGGCCTGATGCCCGGCTTCATCCACTCGTCGCCTGCGATGACGCGGCTCGTCGAAGAAGTTCACAAAATACGTTCCTCTGATGTCACCGTCCTCGTCACCGGATACTCCGGCACGGGGACAGAGTTGGTCGCACGCGCCATCCACGCGCTCTCCTCTCGCCGCGCCAAAGTCTTCGTCCCCTTCAACTGCACCGCCGTCCCGAAAGAACTCTCCGACGCTTACCTGTTCGGTTATCGCAGAGGCGCGTTCACGGGGGCGGTGTCGGATTCACCGGGCGTGATTCGTTCGGCGGCGGGCGGCACTTTGTTTCTGGACGAAATCGGCGACCTGCCGCTGGACGTGCAACCGAAGCTGTTGCGCTTCCTCCAGGAAGGCGAGATACCGCCCCTCGGCGAGCAGCGACCGGCGAAGGTGGACGTGCGCATCATCGCCGCCACCAACAGCGACCTCGAAGATATGTTGAAAGATGGTCGCTTTCGCGAAGACCTCTATTATCGTCTGAACGTCATTCGCCTGCGCGTCCCGCCTCTCAGGGAACGGCGTTCGGAAATTCCCACGCTCGTCAATCATTACATCGGCCACTACGCGGCGAAGTTCAACCGCCGCGACATACGCATCACGCCGGAGACGATTGACCTCCTGATGGTCTGCGACTGGCCGGGAAACATTCGCCAGCTCGTCAACGAAATCCAACGCATCGTGGCGCGCGCCGAGGACGGCACTTTAATCACGCCCGACCACCTCTCGCCCGAACTCAAACGAACCTCCGCCCCCGTCTCCACGACGACGACAAACATCGCCCCGTTCGGTTCGTTATCGAATCCCGTGCCGGAAAATATGTCGCTCCCCGATGCCGTCGAAGAACTCGAACGCCGCATGATCGCCGATGCGCTGCGCCGCCACAAAGGCAACATCTCACGCGCCGCGCGCGACCTCGGCATCACACGTCGCGGCCTCCAACTCAAACTCGGCCGCTATGCCATGAGCGCCATCTCCTGAGTCGAAAATTCCTCTCGCCTGCTCGCTGCACAACTGCTCCGGCAGCGCGTCGAGTTCAGCGTCAAACAGAAAGCAGGCGTCTACAGAAGTAGATGGCCGCTGCCCGAATCTGTCCTCTCCTGTTTACACCTTGCAACTCTGCGGGAAACTAAAACTCCTTTTCTGCCTGAAAGCGAGAGGATGAAATGTGCGATGGAGTTGGTATGGATATTGCTGGGTGATAATGGTCGCGGCTGTGATGTTTTACGCTGAGCGGAATCCCGCTCGTTGAACTTTATTTTAACTTTTGCGTATGAACTGGCAGCCAAAACCTAGTGGTCTGATATTCTGGCGCGACCTGCCGGTATTTGTTCGGGATTGAAAAAAGCTATCGCCATTTTTCTTGATCCCGCGAGCGCGCTTTGCAATTAGCACTACACGCGTTTCCCGACCCGCACTTTGAAAATAAAGGAGACCCCAGCATGAAAAATCAGGACAAAGCAAACAAAGAAAATATTCACGACGACTCGCCGAAGGCAAGCGAAACCCCGTTCTTCGCGCGTTTCCTCGAAGGCCAGCACGCCGAAGCCAGACCCGACGGGGCGAACGACGAAGCCTCCATCGCCACCCTGAAATACCCCTCAGACCGCGACGAATGGGACCCTCTCGTCTAGCGGCGGCTCAGGCGGCCAGCGCGGTGTGAGGTCAAAAACTCTCAGAGTATCTTTTCGGCAGAGATGTTGACCCCGCTTAAAGGTTAAGGACATCCCACCCCGGATGTCCTTAACCTTTGCAGCTTAACTTTTCCAATCCTTCTCCACACTCTTCTTCGTATGCCGACCAGGCCGGATCGGGATATTGTCCTGCTGCTCACGCACAGCGGCGACTACTACACGGTGGAGCGCGTCGCGCAAGCTCTCACCGCGCGCGGTGTGAAAACCTTCCGCTTCGATACAGACCGTTTTCCCCGCGAGGTGCGAATCAGCGCGCAGCTCGGTCTGGACGGCTGCCAATACACCGTCGAAGATGGTGAGGCGGTGTGTCGTGCAAGCGAGGTGCGTGCCGTGTGGGCGCGCAAAATTTGGTTGCCGGAGTTGGACGAAAATCTCGACCCGAAATTTCGCGCGATGTGTGTGCGCGAGTGCGTCTCGGCGCTTCAAGGATTTCTCGACGGCTTGCACGGCGCACGCTGGATCAACGACCGCGCGCGTGAGCGCGAGGCCGAGAACAAACTCCTGCAACTGCGTCTTGCGCTCGAAGCGGGCTTGCGTATCCCGCGCACGCTCATGACGAACGATGCGGGACAGGCCAGAAAATTCTTCCACCAAAACGGCGGCGCGCTCGTGGCGAAACTTCTCGCGCCGCTCACCGTCAGCATGGGCGCGTCTTCCGCCTTCGTCTATACGAACGAAGTTAAGGAAGTTGATCTGGAAGAAGCAGGCGGGCTGCGCCACAGCCCTATGGTTTTTCAGGAGCGTATCGCAAAAGCGCTCGAACTGCGCATCGCTTATGTCGCCGGAAAATTCTTCGTCGGCGCTTTGGACGCGAGCCGTTCGGCAGGAGGGCAAGTTGATTGGCGACGCGCCACGCCCGCAGAATGCCGGTGGCAGCGCGACGACATCCCGCCCGAACTCAAAACACAACTCACGGCCTTGATGCACAAACTGCAACTCGTTTACGGAGCGATAGACATTATCCGCACGCCCGCGGGCGAGCACGTCTTTCTTGAGGTGAACCCCGGCGGCGAATGGGGAATGCTCGAACGCGACCTCGACCTGCCTATCTCCGCAGCCATCGCCGACGCACTCGTCGCCTGAAACTCTTATGACCGTTCTCATCATCACGCACAGCCGCGACAACGAAAGCGTCTCGCTCGTCACAAAAGCCATCGAGCAACGCGGCGGAAGCGCGTTTCGCTTCGACACGGACAGGTTTCCGACCGAGTCGCGGCTCGTCGCAGAGTACGGCGAAACAACGGAGAGGCTGTCGCTCGCCTCCGGCGGCGCGACGCTCGACCTCCGCGACGTGACGGCCATCTGGCACCGCCGCTTAAACATCGGCGGACAATTGCCGCGCGAGATGGATCGGCAGTTTCGCGCCGCCTCGCTCGGCGAATCGCGCTCGACCGTCATGGGCATGCTGGCGAGCCTCGACGTGTTCCGCATGGACGCCGAGCCGCTGATTCGCCGCGCCGAAAACAAGCAGTTGCAAATTCAAGCCGCGCGCGAGTTGGGATTGGACACGCCGCGCACGCTCATCACCAACGACCCGGAAGCCGTACGTGCTTTTGCGCGCACCTGCGAGCGCGGGATGATCACAAAGATGCTCTCATCCTTCGCCATCCATGAAGACGGCGCGGAGAAGGTGGTCTTCACCAACCCCGTGACGGCGGAAGATTTGAACGATCTCGACGGGCTGCAACTCTGCCCGATGACTTTTCAGGAACATGTGTCGAAGCGTCTGGAACTGCGCGTCACGATTGTCGGCGAGCGCGTGTTGGCCGCCGCGATTGACTCGCAAGCGTCCGAGCGCGCCGCACACGATTGGCGACGCGACGGCACGAGCCTGCTCGACGCCTGGCAGACTTACGAGCTTCCGCCCGAAGTGGAAGAGAAACTGTTGCGCCTGATGCACTATTTCGATTTGAACTACGGGGCAGCCGACCTGATCGTGACGCCGGAAGGTCGTCATGTTTTTCTCGAAGTCAATCCCGTTGGCGAATTCTTCTGGCTCGAACGTTGCCCGGGTCTCCCGATCTCAGGTGCCATCGCCGACGTACTGCTCGGACGCGCGAAACGCAGGGGAAAAGGGTAAGGGTGTGATAGGGGAAAAGAGGAAGGAGCACAGGGTAAAGGTTGAAGACAAAAGCGGCGCGCAGCACTTAATATCTGCGCGCCGCTTCCTGTTTTTACCTTTCCTCTTACCCTATCGCGTATTCTCCGCCAGTATGTTGCAAAAGAGCGCGCCCTGTTCGATGGCATCTTCGAGGGCTTTGTGCGTGTGCGGCAGGTCGTCGAACCAGCGTTTGGGCATATTTGATTTAACCGTGTGATGGAAATCTTTCTTGAGGATCGCCATCGCATAGGATTTGATGTCGAGGCCGATGAAGGAGAAGGGACTCTCGCCCGCGAACTTGTGCAGGTACCACTGCACGAACATGTAATCGAAGACGACCGGGTAGGCCACGAAGATCGGACGACCGGGAAGCCCTTTGAGCCACGCGACGTAGTTCTTCATTGCCGCTTCGGGCGGCTGCAAATCTTCACGGCAGGCCGCCCATGCCTCCGGCTGTGTCTTCCACCACGCGAGCGTTTCGGGATGGCCGCTCGCGCCGGGCAGCGTTTCGAGGTTGGCCGTAAACGTGCCGAGCAAAGTCTTGTCGGCGAGGTAGGCGGCGGAGCCGAAACTGAGCATGGAATGTGGGCCGGGTATCGGCCCGTCGGTTTCCACGTCCGTGCTCACGTAAATTTCCTTCATGTTGTCTGACCTTGAAATATTCGCGTTCGAGTGCGACTGAAAAGAGGTTCACCGCAGAGGCGCGGAGCCGAGCCGCAGACGTGGCACGGAGAGTTGAACCTTTAACTCTCCGCGCTAAACCTGCGTGGT
>DASQDV010000239.1:0-12824 GCA_035633995.1 Pyrinomonadaceae bacterium
GCTGGAAAACCAGTTGCACCTGAACAGTTAGCAAAGCGCAAGCCAGAGCGTTTTGCGCCGATTCGGTAGATATAAGTCGTCGCAGAAGGAGCGTGCGAAATAAGTTTCGTTGTGTGGTACGAACGTTGCACCCAGAGCCGAGACGACGCCTTCAGGTGTTTGGAAAAAAATCGTTTTTGAATTTGAGGAGGAAATCTACTATGGGTTTGTGGGACAAAATGTTTGGCAGCGGTGCCAACGAAGCGCAGCAACAACCGGACGCGCAGCAACGCTTTGATACGTTGAAGCAAAAATATCAGTCAGTGCTTAACGCGGCTGACCAACTACACATTCAATTTCAGAATCTGCACGTGCAGGATGATAAGCTGTTCATCAAGGGCATCGCGCCTTCGGATGAAGCGAAGGGCAAGTTCTGGGATCAGATCAAACTCGTCAATCCGAACATGGACGACATCACGGCGGACATCAACGTGGATTCGAGCCGCGCGCAGGCCGCGACGGCGGGCGGCGGCAGCCAGAACGCGCAGAGCTACACGGTCAAGTCCGGCGACACGCTCTCGAAGATCAGCAAACAATTCTACGGCGACGCCAGCGAGTACATGCAAATCTTCTACGCGAACCGCGATAAACTGAACGACCCCGACAAAATTCAGGTCGGTCAGGAATTGAACATTCCGAACAAAGCTTAAGGCGTTTTTTCAACGCTTGAGCAACGCGCACAAGAGCGCCGTCCCGTTGTATCTTGCGACGTGACGGCGCTCTTTCTACGTTAACGACGCGCGTTTGTCAGCCGGATTGTTATATTTAGATTGCCTTCGCAGCGAGCGGCGGGCGCATTTCTTTATTTCATTGACACTCGCCGCGCCGTGCGTCTAGACTATTTTTAGTTTGAGTCGAAGCCACCTCACGTGTTCTTCGGCAGGACGAGCCGCTCCCCGAAATTCTCGTCGCTAAATTTGCCCCGACTCCAACCGTAGTCCGTTCGAGCGAGCAAACGAGAGCGCCCGCTTGAAAACCCGGCACCTGCTCGAAGCCGCCGCATGCCATTTTTCAACACAGGGGATTGATGATTTCTATGTCCGGCTCTGTCACGCCCGCGTCGAGTTCTGATCGTTCGGAAAACAGTTCCGCCCTCGTCTTCCAACTGCCGCTCGCCGCGATGGTACGCGCACTCTGCAAGGCCGCGACGACCGGCTCCGACATGCTCTACGATGTCATGCTGAAACTCGCCTTGATGGTTGACGCGACGGCGCAGACCTACGGCCTAGCTACCTTCGCGCAGAAATCGGGCGAGCGCCCGCGCCTCAAGTGGGTCGAGGGACTCGACGAGGACGAGATCGCGGAGGCCGAGTCGCAGGTTGCCGAGACGCTCGCCAAACTGAGCGCCGTCGCGGAGATGAAAGCGGGCGACCGCTCCATCTGTCTGGTGTTAGCCGCCCCTACCGCGCGCCGCGAAGGCGTCGCCATCTACGGTCGCTGCGTGCGGCCACTGTCGGAGCGACAGGCGAAAGAACTCAAAATCCTCTGCGATGTCGCGCAGCTCGCGCACGCGCACGCGCTCTTGCGCGAAGAGGCGCAGCCACAGCCGCAACCCTCCGCACACGCACCCTCAATCGCGACGGCCACGCTGCCCGGCATGGTCTTCGTCAGCCGCCGCATGTCAGAACTCGCGCGTGCGGTCGAGCGCGTTAAGGATTCGGATTCGACCGTGCTGGTGACGGGCGAATCGGGTACGGGCAAAGAGCTTGTGGCGCGCGCGATTCATCGCCTGAGCCGTCGCTCGCAGGCCGCTTTCATTCCTTTCAACTGCACGGCTGCTCCCGCCGAGTTGATCGAGAGTTTGCTGTTCGGTCATCGCAAGGGAGCCTTCACCGGCGCGCACGCGGATCACGATGGACTCATCCGCGCAGCCGAAGGCGGCACTTTGTTTCTGGACGAGATAGGCGATCTGCCGCTCGCCTTGCAGCCAAAACTTTTGCGCTTCCTGCAAGAAGGCGAGGTGCACACGCTCGGCGAACGCTCGCCGCGAAAGGTGAACGTGCGCGTCGTCGCGGCGACGCACAAGGACTTGCCGCGCGCCGTCGCGGAGGATCGTTTCCGCGAAGATTTGTATTACCGCGTCGCCGCCTTGACGCTCGAAGTGCCGCCCTTGCGCGAACGACCCGAAGACATCGCCGCGCTCATCTCTCACTACCTGACACACTACGCGCGGCGCAACGACCGCGCCGTCGCGGGCATCACCGCCGAAGCCATCCACGCGCTGCAAAACTATTCGTGGCCGGGCAACGTCCGCGAACTCGCCGCAGAGATCGAGCGGCTCGTGCTCTACACGGACGAAGGGACTTCGATCAGCACCGATCTCATCAGCCCGCGCATCAACCCCTCGCGCGCCTCCGCCGCTCCCGATGCGGAAGGCCGCCCCCCGCACCTCGAAAACATGCTCGACGACTTCGAGCGCCGCATCATCACCGAGACGCTCCGCCTGCACGACTACAACGTCGCGCGAGCGGCCACCGCGCTCGGCCTCGGCTCACGACAGACGCTCTACAAAAAACTCAAGCGACTTGCCATCAACGTCGGCGATTTCCTGCAAGACGAACAACAGCCCGGCCTGCAACTGCGCGCCGACCGAAATTAAAGTGGCCGTCAGTTGTCCGTCGTCAGTTGTCCGTTGCATGTGGCGGGGCAAGTTGATCTCCGAAGATCACGAGACACGTGGCGAGTAGCGAACAAAGAACAACTGACAACTGACAAATTCCTATGTTTCTCACCTACATTCTCTGCTTCGTGGTCGCGATGTTGATACATGAGTTGGGGCATCTGGCGGCGGCGCGCGCGTGCGGAGTCGGCGCGACGGAGTTGGGTCTCGGCTGGGGGCGCAAACTCTGCGGCTTCAAGTGCGGAGGCGTCGAATACAAGTTGCACGCGTTGCCCGTCGGGGCTTACGTTCGCCTCGACATGGAGGGCTTGCAGACGAGGCCGCTCAGCCAGCAGGTGCTGGTGCTGCTGGCGGGCGTGATCGTAAACCTGTGCGCGGCGGCGCTGGCGAGCGGGACGAGCTTCGGCGCAATGAACTACCTGCTGGCGGCAACAAATCTGCTGCCGTTTTACCAGCAGGACGGTTGGAAGTGCGGCATGGTCTTGATACGCGAATTGATGCGACGGCGCAGCGCGTTCGTCGAATGGACGTTCACCATCGCGGGCGGCGGCGCGAGCCTGGCGCTGCTCGCCGCGCTCGTGATGCGTGGATGATGGAGAAACCCGCAGGTTGACGGCTGAACAAACCGCGATGAAGAGGAAGCTATGGCAATGAGAGAATTTGAGAAGATGAGCAATGCGACTACTGCGGCCTGGCCGGTAGTTGCTCCTGTGGGCGACCGTACAGGCGCATGGTCGGTGTTTCTTTCGACGCGGCGGTTGCTGGTCTTCGTGCTGCTGGCCGCCATCTTCGCGATGACAGCGGCGCAAATTACCGACCCCGATTTCTGGTGGCACCTGCGCACCGGCCAGTTCATCTACGAGACGCGCACGATCCCGCACACGGACATCTTCTCTTTCACGGCGCAGGGCAAGGAGTGGGTCACGCATGAATGGCTCGCGGAAGTTTTGATGTTCGGGATTTACAAGTTCTCCGGCTGGGGCGGGCTGGTGGTGGCCTTCTCGCTCGTGATGACCGCCGCGCTGTGGATCGCTTACAGAGTTTGCGCGAAACTTGCGCCGCACCCGTATGTGGCGGGCGCGTCGGTGCTCATCGGCGCGCTGGCGACCGCGCCGATGTGGGGTGTGCGCCCGCAGATGATCTCGTTTCTTTTTACGAGCATCTACGTCGCCGTGCTGGGCGAATACGTGCGCGGTGCGCGGGCGAAAAGTTTGTGGCCGCTCGTGCCGTTGATGCTCGTGTGGGTGAACATGCATGGCGGCTACGCGCTGGGGTTGGGCTTGATCGCTGTGACGGGTGCGGGCACCGTGCTCGACGAGTTGATGCGCGAGCGGGGCGAGCGGCAGTTGTTCGCCCGCCTCCGGCCTCTGCTCCTGTTGTTTGCGGCGTGCGTGCTGGTTGTGCCGCTGAACCCGAACGGCCTCAGGATGTTCTCTTACCCGTTCGAGACGCTCAACTCGCACGCGATGCACGCTTACATAGAAGAATGGTTCACGCCGAATTTTCACCAGTTCATCGCCCAGCCGTTCGCGTTTCTACTCTTCGCCACATTAGTTGCGCTGGCTCTGTCGCCGAAGCGTGCGCGGCACGGCGAGTTGTTGCTGCTGTGCGTTGCGACTTACGCGGCGTTGCGCGCCTGGCGCAACATCCCTTTCTTCGCGCTGGTGGCGATGCCTCTGCTGGCCGAGCACGCGTGGCACGTGCTGACAGGCCGCGCATGGTGGCGCTGGTTGACCGTGCCGGAGAAGCGCGAGACGGGGACAAAGGCTTTCGTCCAGTTGGCGCTCAACTTCGTGTTGTTGATCTGCGTGCCGGTCGGGTTGTGCGTTGCGAACGTGTCGAAGGTGATGGCGAAACAGGCGACAATCGAGAGGGAGAAGTATCCGGCTGCTGCCGTCGAATTTTTGCGCGCGCACCCGGGGTCGGGCGCGATCTATAACGAATACGGCTGGGGCGGTTATCTGATCTGGAAACTCTACCCGCAGCGCGAAGTTTTCATTGACGGGCGCGCGGACGTGTACGGCGACGCCTTCATGGAAGAAACTCTGGCGACGATGGCGGGCGAACGCGACTGGCGCGCGCCGCTTGATCGTTACGGTGTGCGGACGGTTTTGATCAAGCCGAACACGGCGCTGGCGAGCCTGCTCCGGCAAGACGCGAATTGGCGTAGCGTCTACGAAGATCAACAGTCGGTCGTCTTCTTCAAACAGTAGCAGAGAGAACCTTCAACGCCGCAGACGCGGAGAGAAGAAACGCGGAAGTAACAGCGGAAGACAGAATTCAGCATACAGGAATCAGAAGCAAGACCTGCGCGGGTTTTATTCTGACTCCTGTATGCTGAATTCTGTCTTCTTCTTCATCCTTCCGCGTTCCCGCTTCCGCGTTTTCCTCTGCGCCTCTCTCTCTCTGCGTCTCTGCGGCGGCGAAGATTTTTATCCCGGACAACATTCGTCGCCGACGGTTGAAACTCGCGCGCAACCGTGTCAACCGAAAGCGACAGACGGTTAAGTGATTCTCTGTGCTCAGTTTCGCTTGATAACGTGGAGCGTGATGAAGCGCGTGCGGTGCGTGTTTTTGTCGCCCCGCGTTTACAGGGCATTGCGGTGTGCGGCGCGCAAAAGTCGTGTTTGCCCGCGTTCCACGCGTTTCGGTCGTGTGGCACGCGTCTTGAAATAGTGTCTGCCGTCCGCAAGCAACGATGAAAGGTGTGGCAACTCGAATCGTAAGGCGGGCGCGAGAGGACTGATGATGAAAACCGTGCTTAACCAAACGCTCCTGACCGTCGCCGCCCTGTTGCTCGTCCTGCCGTTCGCAGCCGTCGCGCTGCTGGCCGGCGAGCGCGCACTGGCGGTGTTCGCCGACGGGAGCGCAAGCAACGGCAACTGGCTCGTCGCCGTGCTGGCAATCGGCGGCGTGCTCGCCGGTTCGTGGCACGGTCTGACGAAGCATTCGGTTCTCTGATGATTTAGTTGGCCGTTCCCTACGCCGGGCGGCTGCAACACTCGACTCGAAACTTACCCGCATCGAAGGAGCAAAAACACATGTTCAAGAAATTCCTCCAGGACGAAACCGGTTTGGAACTTTCCGAATACGCCGTCGCCGCCGCGCTCGTCGCGCTCGCCGTCATCACCGCTTTCGGCACACTCGGCAACAACATCGGGACGAAGATCAACAATCTCGCCACCAAGATCGCGCCGTAATAAACCCAACTTCATTTCCACATAAAGGAGCACAAGAAAATGTTTAAGAAATTCATGCGCGACGAGACCGGGTTGGAACTCTCCGAGTATGCCGTCGCCGCCGCACTCGTCGCACTGGCCGTCATCACGGCGTTCACCACGCTCGGTGGCAACATCGGCACGAAGATCAACAACCTGGCGACCAAGATCGGCACGCCGTAAGCGTTCAAGTCAAACCTCGGTACAGTGAGGAGCAGGTGAAATGGTCAAAAAATTCTTCCAAGACGAAACAGGGCTGGAACTTTCCGAATACGCCGTCGCCGCCGCACTCGTCGCGCTCGCCGTCATCACGGCCTTCTCGACGCTCGGCACGAACATCGGGACGAAGATCACGAATCTGGCAACCAGCATCGCCGCAACCAACTAACAGGAACTTCCACTCAGGACGGCGCGCTCTCGCCGCTTCCCGCACGAAAGAGCCGGAGCGCGCCGCCCATTTTTTACCAGCACTTAAAAACTCAGTCACGCACAACTCGGTCACGCATTTGAAACTTCAATTCGACAGATTTTCATACTCAACATGTCAGGCACTTTAACCATCGTCAGCAGCGCGCTTCTCGTCCCGCTCTCCGTCGTCATCACTTATTACGACGCGCGCTACCGCCGCATCCCCAACGCCTTCGTGCTCGCCACGCTCGTCGCCGGTCTTTCGATCAACGCGATCATCAATGGTCTGCCGGGCGCGCTGGCGAGCATCGGCGGCTGCGCGCTCGCGTTCGCCTTGATGTTCATGCTGCACATCTTCGGCGCGATGGGCGCGGGCGACGTGAAGTTATTTGCCGCCATCGGCTCGGTCGTCGGCGCGTCGCTCGTCGTGCCGACGTTTCTCGTCGTCGTACTCGTGGGCGGCGCGCTCGCCGTCGTGACGATGATTCGCGCCGGGACGGTGAAAGAGACCCTCTGGCGCGTCGTGCAAATCTTCATAGGCTTTCTGCCCGGTTGGGAGATGCCGCGCTTCTCTGTGCCCGCCGAACGCCGCTACACGATCCCTTACGGCGTGGCGATCACGCTCGGCAGCTTGATCTCGCTCGCGCTCTTTCGCGCTTGAACCATTAACTAAACGGATGCGCGCCGATTCCCGGGATATGTTCGGGCGAAGCGCGCGAGGGAATTAGAACTCGAACGGAGAATGACAGCCATGCGGAATAAACGTCTTGTCTTTGTGATGTTCGGCGCGGTGGTGTTCGGACTGATCGCGGCCTTTTCGGTGAGCCGGTACCTGTCGGGCACGCAGGCTTACGCGAAGAATCTCAACTCGGTCGTCGTCGCCAAGGTCGATATTCAACCGGGCGAAAAGATCATCGCGGAGCAACTCCAGAGCGTGCAGTTTCCGGCGACGGCGATGCCCGACGGAACGTTCGAGTCGGTGGACAAACTCGTCGGTCGCGTGGCGGTCGTGCAGATCGCGGCGCGCGAACCCGTCACCGATTTCAAACTCGCGCCCGAAGGCTCTGCGGGCGGCCTGTCCGCCGTCATCCCCGAAGGCTACCGCGCGATGACCGTCAAAGTTGACGACGTGGTGGGCATCTCCGGCTTCGTCATGCCGGGCGCGCTCGTGGACGTGGTGGTCGTCATTAATCCGGTTGAGACGCACGGGCAGCAGAACCCGATCTCGAAGATCGTCTTGCAGAACATCAAGGTGCTCGCCAACGGGCAGAACATTGATCGCCCGAAGAACGACCGCGAGCCGGAGAGCGTCAAGGCCGTGACGCTGCAAGTCACGCCCGAACAGGCCGAGAAACTCGCGCTCGCATCGAGCGAAGGCAAACTCCAACTCGTCATGCGCAACTCTGTGGATCAGGGCGACGAGCAGACGCTCGGCGTTGACAAGCGCGTGCTGCTCGGCGGCGAACGCGCCAAGCCCGTGCCCGAAGCCGGTTCGCTCAAGAGCGAACAGCCGCAGCAGCAGACGCAACCGCAGCCCGCGCCCGTCTTTCGCCGCTCGTACCCCCGCGCCGACAACGGCAGCAGGAGCAGCGCCCCCGCGCCGCAAGCGCCCGTCAATCCCCCGGTCGCCGCTCCTGCTGCCCCGCGCTCATCCGTCGAGATGTTCGAAGGCGGCAAGAAGCGCAGCGTCGATTTTCCGTGAAGAAATTGTCCGTTGTCAGTGGTCAGTTGTCCGTTGCCTGTGGCCGCATGAGTCGCCGCCTGAAGCCGGACGCCGACCGCTGATAGCACGAAAACAACTGACCACTGACAACTGACCACTGACAGCTTTTCCACAAGGAGTCCAAATCATGCAGACCCGTCGTCTTATCCCCTTTATCGTTGCGATGCTGTGCGCGTCATTCATGTTCGGTGTGACGGGCGCGGCGCAGGCGCAGGAAACCAGCGTGAGCGCGTCGTTCGCCAACCAGCAGAAAGAGTCTCTGGCGATCAACGTGCTGGTCGGCCAGTCGCGCGTGATCAACTTCGACCGCAAGATCGGGCGCTTCTCGGTGTCGAACCCGGAAGTGGCCGAGGCCGTGCTCGTCGCGCCGGATCAGGTTCTGGTCAACGGCAAGGCTTTCGGGCAGGTCAACTTCATCGCGTGGGAAAAAGAGACGGGCAAGTTTCTCGTCTTCGACGTGTTCGTGCGCGCCAACCTCTCCCTGATCGATTCGCAGATTCGTGCGCTCTTTCCCAAAGACGACATCCGGCTCAGCCAGGCGAACGGGTCGGTCGTGATTTCGGGCAGCGTCGCGCAGCCGCAAACTTCGGCGCAGGTCGAAGCGGTGGTGAAGGCCGCCGGGTTCCAGACGGTGAACATGCTGGCGTCGCCCGTGAAGAACCAGTTGCAGGTGCAATTGTCCGTGCGCGTGGCGGAAGTCAGCCGCACGAAACTGCGCGAGTTGGGATCGTCCTGGGCGTCGTCGAACGGCGGCACGAGCTTCTCCGCCACCAACAGTCTCGCCTCTCTGTTCGAGACGGCGAACCTCTTTATCTCCAACACCGGCATCGGCTCGGCGGCGCAGATTCGCGCGCTGCAAACGGCGGGCGCGATTCGCTCTCTGGCCGAGCCGAACGTGATCGCGATGAGCGGCCAGCAGGCCAGTTTTCTGGCGGGCGGCGAGTTTCCGATTCCCGTTATTCAATCGGACGGCCAGCGCGTCAACGTCACGGTGGTCTTCAAAGAGTACGGCGTGCGCCTGAACTTCAAGCCGACGATCATAGACGAAGATCACATCCAGTTGGAACTCGAACCCGAAGTCTCGACCATTGACTTTCAGAACGGCGTCAAGTTTCAGGGCTACCTGATCCCCGCCCTGAAGACGCGCCGCGCCAAGACCGGCATCGAACTGCGCGACGGCCAGAGCTTCGCGCTCGCAGGTCTGCTCGACAACAGCGAATCGAGCACGCTCTCGAAAGTGCCCGGACTCGGCAACATCCCCATCCTCGGCGCACTCTTCAAATCGAAATCGTTCGAGAAGAAAGAGACGGAACTCGTCTTCTTCTGCACGACAACAATTGTTAAGCCGATGAACCGCGACGACATTCCGGCGACGCGCGGCCTCGACGGGTTGAAGAAAGGCTCGCCGCTCGGCGTCGAACCGCAGGGCGAAGGCATCAAGGGCGCGAGCGGTTATTCGACCGGCAGCGAGGGCGCGAAAGTAACGAGCGTCACCGAAGGCAGCGCGGCGAGCGCCAATTCGAACGGCGACGCGACGAGCGCGAGCGACGCGAAGACGAACGGAGCAGCGCAAACAGTTGCGCCCGCGACCCCGGCGACGACGCCCGCGAAGGACGCGTCGAAGGAAGAGAAGGACGCGGCGAAAGAGTCTGCGCAGGCGGCGTTGAAGGAACAGGCCGTGCACATGCCGGCGCAGGAGTTGCCGCTCGCGGGCAGCGCGGCGCAGGTCGCTCTGGCGAATTATTTCAGCCAGCTCACAAACGCGCGCTTCGCCGCTGCGAAAGCAAGCGCAAAGCAGTAATCGTCATCGTCGAAGAACAACCGTAGGGGCAGTGTGTGAAGCCTCTGCTCCTACAAAATCTTTCGTCGTCGGTAAGGAGGGAAGCAGTGAAGCAAGCGCGTCATAGTCAAACTTCGGGAGAGCGTCGCGGCGAGCGCGGTTCGGTGCTGGCTATCAGCACCTTCGGGATGCTCGCCTTCCTCCTCGCGACCGGCCTGTGCATAGACATCAGCCATCTCTATCTCGTGCGCGGCGAGTTGCAGAACGCCGCAGACGCCGCCGCGCTCGCGGGCGCGTCCGCCTTAAACTCCGACGACAGCGGCATCGAGACGGCAGCCGACTACGCCATCCAGTCTCTGAACAGTTACGAGTTCAACAAGAAGGGCGTCACCATCCCGCGCTCGAACGTGTTGTTCGCGAAAAATCTGAACGGCCCCTACGTGAGCGAAGCGACGGCGAAGACGATGGCAAAAGATATACGCTTCGTGCAGGTAGTGATTCCGCCCGCCGCCGTCAGCACGAGTTTCGCCGCGCCCGTGCTCGGCGCGTCGCGCAACGTCGCGGCGGACGCGACCGGCGGGATGAGCGTCCCGCTCAACAACTTTTGCGACTACATCCCCGTCACCGCCATTGACGCCGACGACGTTTACTTCGTGAAGGGGCAGACCTACACCATTCGTCGCCCGCCGGGCGGCGCAATCTCGCCGGGCAACTACCAGATTCTCGCCATCGACGGGCCGGGCGCAAGCGACGACCGCGTGGGCTTGGGCAAGGGCGTCAGGAATTGCATCGGCGCGGGCGAGTACGTGAAAACGAAGCCGGGCGTCTCGGCGGGCGCGGTCAGGCAGGGACTCAACACGCGCTTCGGCGAATACGGCGGCGGCCTTGAGCCGGGCGAGTATCCGCCCGATGAGAACGTGCAGGAGAACATCAACTACCAGGAGTATCTCGACGCGCAGCAGGCCATTGATGACAAAAAGACTCCCGTTGCGGGCACGTTTGACGCGCCGACGCGCGGCGTGCCCACGCGCGGTCGCCGCGTCGTGCTCATCCCGATCATACGCGAGGGCGAATTCAACAACGGGCGCGACATGGTGCTTATAGATCGCTTCGCGGCCTTCTTCCTGCAAACGAAAGTTTCGGGCGGCAGCGGCGGCGAGATCAAAGCCGAGTACATCGGCATCCGCACCGTGCTCGGTCGCGGCGGCTATGACCCGACGGGCGGCACGCCCAGCCCCGAACTCTCCATCCCCGTTCTTTATCGCTAGAGGATTCTTCGCGATGCGCAGCAAAGCGGAACTCAAACACAGATTCAACGGCGCGCTCTGTCAACGCCTCCGCGCGTGGCGCAACTGCGAGCGCGGTTCGCAACTCGTCGAACTCGCCATCGTCATGCCGCTCATGCTCGTCCTGTTGGGCGCGACGGCAGAGTTCGGTCGCTTCTTCTACACCTACACGACGCTGCTGAAAGGCACGCGCGCGGCCTCGCGGTATCTCGTCAGCCAGCCGGTCGGCACGGCGGACGCGGCGGCAAGGAACCTGTTGGTTTACGGCAACACGGCGGGCACGGGCACGCCCGTCGCGAGCGGCCTGACGACCGCCAACGTCGTCATCACGCCGAACAAGGTCGGCGCGAAAACACAGACGGTCGAGATTCAGAACTACACCTACGTGCCCCTCTTCGATCTCGGCAAGCTCACCAAAAGCTCGACGCTCTCGCTCGGCGTCAACGTCGGTGCCAAGAGCACGATGCGCCAACTCGTGAACTGAAAGCGGAGGCGGAAGCGGCAAAACATGAAAGCCATGCGCGCGAAAAATTTCCGGCACGACGAACGCGGGGCGGCGCTCCTTGAATTCGCCATCGGCGCGACGATCTTTCTGGCCGCCATGTTCGGCGTGCTCGAAGTCGGGCGTCTGCTCTGGGCGCACAACTCGCTTGTTGACGCCACGCGCCGCGCCGCGCGCTACGCCGTCAATCAAGGCATGAGCACGGCGGCGCAAAACGCAGCCAAGAACATGGCCGTCTACGGCAACGCGGCGGGCACGGGTCAGCCGCTCGTGCAAGACCTCACGACGGCGCAGGTCAAAATCACTTACCAGAATTTTGAACTCGGCGGCGGCACGGTCACCGCCGAAATCGAAAACTACGATTTCAGTTTCGTGCTCCCGCTCGTCAGCAAGACGATGCGATTGCCCGCGTACAAAACTTCTCTGACCGCCGAGAACGCGGGCTACGTTCCGACGACCATCCCTTAGGGCAAACGCCGGTCGTGCGCCCGCTGGCGGCGCGGCCTCCGGTTCATTTCATTTCAAAGAGAGAGCGGCAACGCACATGAGTCAACTGTCATTCGTCATCCTCAGCACCGGCCTCGAAAGTTTGAAAGAGTTGCGCGGCGCGCTTGCCGCAAACGAGCGCACGCGACTCCTGGCGGGCGGCGACGACGCCGAACAACTCTTTCCCGAAATCGTGCGCCTGCGCCCCAACGCCGCCGTCATCACGCTCGGCGCGGAAGCAGAACCGGCGCTCAAGTTCGTCGAACGCCTCGCCGCCGAGTGCCCGCAGACGGCGATCATCTGCGCTTCGCGCGACGCCTCGCCCGACCTGATCCTGCGCAGCTACCGCGCCGGGGCGCGCGACTTCCTGCGCCTGCCCGTCATCAATGAAGAGTTTCAAACCGTGATCGAGCGCACCGCCGAATTTTGGTCGACGCAAACGGACGCGCCGAAGAAACGCGGTCGCGCCGTCGCCGTCTTTTCCAGCAAGGGCGGTTGCGGCACGTCGTTCATCGCTACGAACCTGGCCGCCGCGCTCGACGCGCCGACCGTCCTTGTCGATCTCAATTTGCAGGCGGGCGACCTCTCGCTGTTTCTCGGCCTCGAACCGAAGTTCTCCATCGCCGACCTCGCCGAGAATCGCGCGCGCATAGACGATTCGCTTTTGAAAAGCTACGTCGTGCCGCACACGTCGAACCTCTCTCTGCTCGCCGCGCCGCGCGAGGCCGACCTTGCCGACGACATCGAACCCGAACACATCTT
>DASQDV010000240.1:0-4104 GCA_035633995.1 Pyrinomonadaceae bacterium
AGTTAAGCAAATTGCTTTTGTCATAACTTCATCGTTTCGTGTTCCTACTTCATCGTTTGCTTAATCGTGTCTGAGCGCCTTGACCGGGTCGATGCGCGCGGCGCGTGCGGCGGGGTAGAGGGCGGCGAGGATGGCGACGACGACGGCAAAGAGGATCGCGCCGAGCCAGAGAAGGGGCGGCAGCGCGAAGAAGTCCATGTAGGCCACGCCGCGCGGTTCGAGTACGAACTTGTAAGCCACGCGGTTCGCCACCGAGTCAATCGCCCACGCGGCGAGCGCCCCCAGGACGCCGCCCGCAAACCCGATCAAGCCCGCCTCGACGAAGAAGATCAACTTGATCTCGCGGTCTTCCGCGCCGATGGCCTTCATGATGCCGATCTCGCGCGTGCGTTCGAGGATGGACATGATCATCGTGTTGGCGATGCCGAACGAGGCGACGAGCAGGGAGATGCCGCCGAGCAGTCCGAGCGCGGAGTTGAGTATGAGAAAGACCGTGCGCAGTTCCTTCAACTGATCGACGATGGAGAAACTGCTGAAGCCGATTTCGTTCAGACGCTTCTGCACGTCGGGCAACACGTCCGGATCGGTCACGCGCACGACGGCCATCCCGTAGCCTTCCGTCTCGTCCTCCTTGAGCATGCCGCTTTCGCGCGCCAGGCGAAACGCCACTTCGCTGAGCGACCCGCGATACCGCTTCGACCAATCGCGCGCCGCCGTGAGCGGAATGTAGATGCTTGAGACGGGCATCATCCCGCGAAAGCGACGCGGCCCCTGCACGCTGCCTTCGAGTTCCGTCTTCAACACGCCGACGATGCGAAACGTTCGCGCCGCCAGCGCGTTTTCGGGAGAGTCGCCATCATCGCCCGCCTCGTCTTCGAGCGGCAGGCCGAAGAAACTGAGCGGCGCGTCCGCGTCCTCTTCCGGGTTATCTTCTTTCGCGGCGTCCTCTTTCCGCTCGCGCGCGCCGCCTTCTTCCGGTTTGCTGTCGTCGCCCGCATCCGACTCGCGGCCTGCGGGCGCGAGCAGTTCCAACGTCTGCCCGATGGCGTCCTCCGCCTTCTCATAGCCGAAGCTGCGCAGAAAAGTTTCGTCAACGACCGCCTCGTCCGCCTCCGGCGAAGCGATCATCCGACCGGCCAGGTAGGTTTTGAAACGCGTCGCCGCATTCGGCACGAGCGCGCCGCCGACCGAACGCATCAGGGCGCGTTTGTTCGCGCGCACGTAAGTTGACAGTTCGACGTTCGGCTCGACCGCCGCCACGCCCGGTATCTGCGCAATCTCTGCGAGCGCCGCATCGTTGAGCACGCGTTCGGACTCGCGCTCGCGCCGCCGCCTGTTGTCGCCCTCGTCGCCCACGTCCGGCCTCTGGCTTCCCTTCGCGCCGCCCTCCATCGCCGCCGAGACGAGGCCGAACAAACTGCGCCCGCTCACGGTGACCTCGTTGAACAGATCGAGATCGCGGAAACGCTGCACGGCATTGCGCTGCAAGCCGAGGCCGAACGACATCATCGTCACGATCATCGAGACGCCGACGACGACGCCGAGCGTCGTCAAGCCCGCACGCAGACGCGCCTCGCGCAAATTACGCAAGGCAAGACTGAGAATGTCGAAAAATTTCATAAGAGAATAAATTTCAGGTTCCAAGTTTCAGGTTTCAAGTTAGAGGCCGGAAACTTCAGTCCTGAAACTTGGAACCTGAAACTTGAAACCTAATTGAGTCTTGCCAGTTGCGTCTGCATACGCTTCAACTGCTCTGCGACGCGCTCGGCGTCGGGCGGCGCGGGCGCGCTTTTGAGATAGGCTTGCACGTCGATGATGGCTTCCGCATAGCGACCGAGTTGCGCGAGCAGCGCGCCCCGGTCGCGTCTCTCCTCGGCGGCATGCGGCGCGACGAGCATGATGCGTTCGATGATGGAGAGCGCACGGCGGTAGAGTCCGGCCTGCGCGTAAATGCCTTTCAGGTTGCGCAGGAGGCGCGCGAGGATTTCGCGCGTCGTGGCGGGGCGCAGGTGGGCGTCCGTGAGCGGCGCTTGCCCGCCGTAGATCGTATCGAGCCGCTCCTGACAATCTTCCGTGTCGATAATTTTGCCGTTGAACGGATCGACGAGCGCCGACTCGCCCCGCGCCCCGCCCGCGCGCACGATGAAATGGCCGGGCAGCCCAATGCCTTCGACGTGCAGCCCCGCGCGCCGCCCGATCTCCATGTAGACCACAGACAAAGTGATCGGAATCCCCGTGCGCCGTTCGAGCACGTCGGACAACAGGCTGTTGCGCGGGTCGTAATACTCGCTCTGGTTCCCGGAGAAACCCAACTCTTCAAAGATGAATTTATTGAGCGCGCCGACGGCGTTTGATTCGCTGTCGCGCGCCTCGATGCGTTCGCGCGCCGCCACGCCCAACTCGTACAATTGCGCGCGATAATGTTCCACGTCCAGCCCCGGCTTCTCTTCCGCCGCGACGAGCAACGCCGCGTGCGCCAGATCAATAGACGCCTCCGGCTGCGCCACCAGCCGCGCGAAACGCTGCCTCGCTTCCAACACCAACAATTTACCTTGAGGAGTCATAGAAGAAAGGATGAAATAGGAACGCTGAACGCTGAACGGAAAACCGTTCATTGTCAGTTGTCCCTAGTCACTTGTTCAAAACAGTCTTTAGCAACTTACTCGTCCAACACAAACAACGAACAACCGACTACGGACAACTGACCGGCTTCTGCTTCATCGTTCGTTGAAAACGTGTCTCACCGCGTCGTCCGTCCAGTCGGCGAGACTGTGTGTGACGACGTCTGCACCGGCGGCGCGCAAAAGCGCTTCGCCGACCGTGTTGGTGACGCCGAGCGAGCGCATCCCCGCGGCGCGTGCGCCCTCGATGCCGGGCGGCGAATCTTCGATGACGAGACATTCGGCGGGCGCGAGCGGAGTTTGCCCGGCACTTCTGCGCGCCTCGTTCAGCTTTTCGAGCGCGCGGTTGACACAGGCCGGGTCGGGCTTGCACGCGCTCACGTCTTTTGCGCTGACGACGACCGTGAACATTTTCGCCAGCCCCGCGCGTTCGAGAACGTATTCTATCTCGGCGCGCTGCGCCATGCTGGCGACGGCGAGCGTGTAACGGCGCGCGACGGCCTTGATGAACGTCACGACGCCCGCGAAGAGCGGCAACTCGTCCTCGATCAACTCGCGGTGCCCTTTCTTCCATTCTTCCATCACGCGGTTGAAAACTTCGTCCGTCGGCTCTCTCCCGGCGCGCGAGAAGGTGGCGCGGAGAAACGTCACGTCGTCCATGCCGAGCGAGTCGTAATAGTCGCGCTCGGTGAGCGTGATGCCTTCGGTCTGGAGCACGGCCTGTGCGGCTTTAAGTTGCAGCGGTTCGTCGTCAATAATGACGCCGTTGAAGTCGAAGAGTATCGCCTTGATCATGGCTTCGCGTCCGTTCGCCTTCGAGCGGCAGACGTGCAATCCACTCGAACGCGAAAAGCTGAATTTAAAATTTAATCAATTGCCCAACCAAGATACGACGCTTCGTTCCAAACTCCAAAATCAGGCACGCGAATTATCGCGCGCTGCCCGGTCGTCAAGACGCCGCAGAAGAGTTGCCGTCGCCGCCCGCGCCGCGCTGCGGCGGCTGCGCGCCCGTGATGAGCGCCTTCTGTTCGGCGAAGAGGAGCGGGAGGCGTTCGCTCTCAAGCACGTCTATGCGGCGCAGGACTTCGCCGAGCGCGAGTTCGTTCTTGAGGTTGATCTGGTAATCGAGGTCGGCGCGCAGGCGATCCTTCTCGGCCTGCCGGTTCTGCGAGATGAGGATGATCGGCGTGAGCAGCGCGGCGATGATGCCGTTGATCACGTCGAGGAACGAATAGGGGAACGGGTCGATGCCCCGCTCGCGCATGAAGATCGTGTTGAACCAGACCCAGAGGATGACGAAGAGGATGGTCGCGCCGATGAACTGCCAACTGCCGCCGAAGGACGAGACGTTGTCGGCCAGACGGTCGGCCAGCGTCATGCGCGCCGCGTCCTCCTCGTTGACGTTGCGCGAGACGCGCTGGCGCAGCATCTCGTCTGTGCGCCGCAGGCGTTCGGAGATGGCGCTCACCATTTCCAGCGCCAC
>DASQDV010000241.1:0-6316 GCA_035633995.1 Pyrinomonadaceae bacterium
GCGCGCCTCCTCGTCTCCGAGATCAAACTCTACAACGAGCAGAAGGTGCGCGACGGGCGCGAACAGGGCAACCTCTACGAACGCCTGCGCGAAGAGATCGACCGCTCGCGCCAGATGTACGACAAGCGCGTCGCGCCGAACGTCGCCTCGCGCTACGACTACTTTCACCACGAACTCGTCAACACGCTCGCCGAAGGCAACGCCTCCAAACTCGGCGGCGACTATCCGGGCGCGAGCGTCGCCGCCTGACGCTTCCCGAAACGTTTCAAACTCTCGCGAGGGGCAGGGCTTCAACTCCCTGCCCTTTTTCTTTTGCGGGCGAACGGGTTTCGACGCGCGGCGCATCCTATAGCCGTGTGCAATTGCATGAGTCTTACAATTTCCAGTCTTATCCGATTGCGAATCGGTATAACGTAGCCGCTGCGTGCGTCGCGGGTTGAACTTGATCTCGCCGTCGCGGCAAGTTAGTTTAAGTTTCATGCGTCGTATCAATTCGATCATTGTGTCGCGCGAGGGGAAGGGAAAAGTTTTGAGAACCACTTACCGCCAGCATCAAGTCGTCTTCGTGTCCGTCGTCTTCTCCGTCGCCGCCGCTGCCGCGCTGTTGCTGCTGCCGTTCACGAGCGTGAGTTGCAAGAGCGCACAGCCGCAGCACCGGGCGGGCGAGGCGGAGGCCGTCGAACGCCTGCGCGCTCTGACACACGCCGCGCCGCCCGTGACGATGCCCGCCGAGAGCGCCGTCGCAAGCATAGAGACGCAGTATGCCAACGCTGCGGCGGGCGCACTGGCGCGCTTCATACGAGCGCGTGTGAAGATCGCCGCCGGAGACTTCGCAGGCGCGGCCACGCTCCTTGACACGGGCGCGTTTCGACAACAGACCGCGCTCGGCGATTACGCGCTCCTGCTGCGCGCCGACGCGCTCGCGCGCAGCGGGCGACGCACCGAAGCACGCGCCGCCTACGAACAACTCGCGCGCGACTATCCAATGTCCCTGCGTGCGCGCGAAGCCGCTTTGCGCAACGCCGAACTCGCGCTGCAGGAGAACGCGGCGGCAGCCGTGCCGCTTCTGCTGAAAAATTTGTCGGACGCAGACGACGCGGGCGCGCTCCTGCTCACCGCGAAGGCTTACGAGCAGACGGGCGACACGGCGCGCGCCCTCAACGCCTATCGCCGCCTCTACTTCTTCGCGCCCGCCTCTCCCGAGACGAAAGACGCCATGAGCGCGCTCACGCGTCTGGGTGCGACGCTCGCGCCCGCCTCCGCGCTCGAAGCGACGACGCGCGCCAACAAACTTTACGATGCGAAAGTTTACGCCGCAGCCGCAGCCGCTTTCGGCGAAGCCTTCACGCGCTTTCCGGCAACCGCCACGTCCGAGGCGCAGTTGCGTCGCGGCATCGCCGCTTTCAACGTCGGCTCGACGCGCCTGCCCGAAGCCGCCGCCGCTTTAAACGCCGTCCCCGCGTCCGCGCCCGCCGATGCGCGCGTCGAAGCCCTCTATTATCTCGCGCAAACTCACGCGAAAGCGCGCCAGTGGGAACAGGCGCGCGCCGTGCACGCGGAGATGCGCCGCGCCTTCCCCGAACACACGCTCACGCGACGCGCGCTCGCCGCCGCCGGGCAGATCGCGCGCGACGCGAAGAACACTGTGGAGGCCGCAAACTTTTTCCGCGCAGCCGTCGCCGCCTACCCCGGCGCGTCCGAGGTGGCACAGGCGCAGTTTGAACTCGCCTGGGCGGCACACGAGGCGAAGAACTATGCCGAATCTTCGCGGCTCCTCCTCGAACACCTTGCTTCTTACGCCGACCGCAACACGGACAATCGAGGCCGCGCCGGATACTGGGCGGCGCGCGACGCCGAACGCGCCGGGCAAACGGCGCAAGCCCGCGCGCTCTACGAAGCGATGCTGCAACGCTACGACGCCAACTGGTACGGCGACCTCGCACGCCAGCGGCTCGACACGTTGAAACGCACGAACCCGAATGCGACAACCGACTTTCCCGCCGGTTCGCCCGTCGCGCGCGCCGTCGTCAACCTCAGCACTGTCTCCGTAGCGGAAGAGACGGCGACGGCGGAGGCGAACGCGCCGCTCGCCAAAGCCGATCAACTGAACGTCGTCGGTCTGGACGAGTATGCGCTCGACGAGGTGAATAAAGTCTTGGAGTCTGCGCCGCGCAGCCCGCGCCTGAACCTGGCGAAGGCACGCATCTACCGCACGCGGCAACAGAACTTGCACGCGTTCCTCGCGCTGCAAAAAAGTTATCCCGATTATTCGCAGATGAAGCCGGAAGAACTGACGCGCGAGGAATGGGATGTGTTCTACCCGCTTGCCTACTGGGACGCGATCACGCGCGAGGCACGCGCGCGCAGCATCGACCCGTACCGCATCGCCGGACTCATCCGGCAGGAGTCCGTCTTTGACCCGCGCGCCGCTTCGCACGCCAACGCCTACGGCCTCATGCAACTGCTGCTCGACACCGCGCAGAGCACCGCGCGCAAGTACGGCATCTCGCGCACCATCACGCGCGACGTGCTGCTCGCAGACCCGCAACTCAACATCCAGCTCGGCACGGGCTACCTGCGCGATCAACTCGACCGCTTCGGGCGCATCGAATACGTCGCCGCCGCCTACAACGCCGGGCCGGGTCGCGCCGTGCGCTGGCGCGTCGAACTGCCCGCCGAGATGGACGAGTGGGCTGAGGCCGTGCCCTTCCGCGAGACGCGCGGCTACGTGCAGGGCGTCGTCAGAAACACCCTGCAATACAAGCGGCTCTACGACGAGCGCGGGCAATTCCGCGCCGAGGTCGGCGCGCGCGCCGTGCGCCCCAACGTGACGGCGAACGCGCCCGATGCGCCACCATCAAACAGCACAGTTCGCCCGCGCCGCGCGACGCCCGACGAGCAACAGTTAGAAGAGGATAGATGAGTTTAGCGTGGGGAGTTGAAAGAGGACTCAAACTATGTGTGGCCGTCTGGAAGTTAGTCGCAAGATCATCAGTCCAAAGCCCCACAGGGGCGAGATGCAATAGCCTGTGGCGACGCCACAGGGCACGAAGGTTATAAATGAGCGAAGCCCCGAAAGGGCGACATACGCAGCTTTGGAAGAATTATGCCGCCCTTTCAGGGCTTCAGGCTCGCATGGCGTGTTGCGTGGGGCGTTGCCCCGCGTTATTGCACAGACGCCCCTTCGGGGCTTTTCAAATCTCTCTGAGAATGATGATGGAAGAAATGAAACTGTGTGGCTCAATTCTCAAAATATTCTCTTCCCGGCCTTCCCCTCTCTCAACTTTCACCGTCCTCACCGCGTTCGCTCTCAACGCCGCATCATTCGACGCGCACGCGCAGAAGCGCCGGAAGCCGACGCCTCAAGCAGGCAAAGCAGCGACCGTCGCTTCGACAAAAGTTAAGCCGCCCGTCGTCGCGGCGAAATCGATCACGTTGAAAAGTGAACCGAAGGCTATCGTCTGGTTCGACGAAGTGAGGCGCGGCGTGACGAACGATGCGGGCGAATTCGAGATCGCAAAAATTACGCCCGGTCGCCACACCCTGCGCGTACGCGCCGCCGGGTTCGCCGAACGCACGCTGACCGTGTTGCCGACCCAGCGCGGCGCGCTCGCCGTCCCGCTCACGCCGACGAAGGACGAGGCCGAACTCACTTTCCAGCGCGCGGAAGAAGCGAGCGCGCGTGCCGCGACGGACGACGCGCGCCGCGAGGCCGCCGAACTTTATCGCCGCGCGCTCGCGCTGCGCCCGCGTTTCCCTGCCGCGCGCGTCGGGCTGGCGCGCGTCCTGCTTGATTTGAATGATTACGAGGCCGCGCTCGACGAGGTTGACGCGGCGCGCGCGGGTCGTCCTGCGTATGTGGAAGCGTCTGTCGTAGAGGGGCGCATTCACCGCGCCGCATCGCAGAACAACGAGGCGGTCGCGGCCTACGAACGAGCCATCCGCGAGGCGCGCGGCTTCCAACCCGAAGCGCACACCGGTCTCGGCATCATCTACGAAGAGGAAGGTAAATATGAGGAAGCGGCGGCCTCGTTCCGCAAGGCCATCGCGCAACTCTCAGACACCGAACCCGTCCTCTACGAGTTGCTCGGCAGAACTTACGAGCGCCTGGAGAAATATAAAGAGGCCGTCGCGGCCTACGAGAAATATCTCGAACTCGCGCCGGAAGGCAAACTCGCGCCCGCCATCCAATCCGTCATCGAACAACTGCGCAAGCAGGCCGCCGAACAGGACGCGCCGCCGCCCGTCAACTGACGCGCCACCCGCCAACTAGGACAAACGCGCGTCGGCTTCGTCGCAGCGCGGCGAGAGCGCGCCGAACACCGCGCGCCCGATGAGCGCCATGATAGTCCCTATGATCGGCCCGGCGATGAGGCCGCCCGCGCGCGTCGTCAAGGCCGCCGCCATCGGGAGCGTCGTGCCTTCGGGGATGTTCAAAGCGTCCCAGTGCGTGAAGTAGGTGTTGACTCCGGCGGCGTAGCTGATGAGCGTGGCCGCGAAGATCAGGATTTGCGAGAAGAGTCCGAGCACGACGCCGATGAGAATCGTGCCGACCCAACCGAAGCCGCCCACGCGCTTCGACAGCGCGCCGAAAATGAGCGCGCTGATCACCGTGAGTCCGACGATGGAGAACATCGCGTTGCCGCGCGGCGCGTAGGGCACGCCCGCGAGGCCGACGGAGAAACGCGCAATCGTCCAGATGACGAGTAAGACCAGAGGCAGGCGCACGAAGCGCAGGACACGTAGGAACATTTGGGGGAAACTCCTCTTTGAGAATTTAACAGCCGACCGCTTGTTGAAAGGTTAAATCGCCGAAAGCCGCGCGGCGGGGCGGACGCGCTTACAGTCTCGCCAACCACTGCACGTAAGTTTCCTGCACGCTCTCCAGCCAGCGTCGGAAAGTGACTTTCTCAGGCGACCTTGCATGCGCGTCTTCAAACTTCTCGACCGCCTTCAACAAATCAGTTTTGATCATGTGGAGATGAAAGCGGGCTAACTCGCGCAACATCTGCCGGTCGCGCTCGCCGAGAGACGGAAACTTCGCCGCCAGTTGTTCGACCGCCTGCGGCTCGACCTCTTCGCCGAGCGCGGCGACCCGCGCCTTGAAGCGCCCGACGGCTGCCGCCTCGCCCCCCGCGTCCGTCGTTTGGAGCGCACTTCTTAAGAGTGCGAGCGCGCGTGTCAGTTGCAGCCTGCGCGCGCGCCTGAGCGCGTGCTGCTCGGCGGCGGCGAGCGGCTCGCCCTCGAACGTGCCGTCCGTGAAAACGACCGTCGAGATGATCACTTTTTGCAGCGCCTGCGGCGTGTAGCCGTCCGCCGTCAACTCTCCGCCGTCGCCGCCCGACGCGTTCAACTCGTAAACCGCGCCCGCCTTGATGAGCGGCAGATTCTGCGGGTGCTGCGGCCTCATGGTGCTGTGTTGCCTGCCCGTGTGGTAGGCCACGTGCAGCGCCTCGATGTCCTTGCCGGAGACGTTTCTGAGCCGCACGACGTATGAGGGGAAAGTCGCTTCGCGCGCTTCGACGCCGACGAGTTCGAGCGCGCTCGTGCGGCTCTCGACGTAAGGCGGCGCTTCTGCCGCCGCAGGCTTCGTCCGCACCACCCTCAACTCGACCGGCACGATGCCGTACTGCTTCAACTCCTCGACCGCGACCCGCTCGTCCACGCGCACGCTGTATGCGGCGACCTGTTTCACCTCGTCGTGATAACGCTCGCCGAGCCGCACCGACACGACAATCCGCAAAGTCGTCTCGCTCTCAGGCCGCGAAGAGACTTCGACGGCGCGCACCGGCAACGCGCCCGCAGGCTGTTGCCAACCGGCCAGACGCTCGAAGCGCACGAACCACATGCTCCGGTCGCCGGCGAGAAACGTCGAGTGATCTTTGCGGTAGCGAATTTCAACGGTCAGGTTGGCCGCCGCCGGGCGAGTCTGTTTCTGCGCCGTCGTCGCCTCTTGAGCCGGAGCGGGGGCGACCACCGACAGCATGAGCACAAACACGAGCGCGCAGAATCTTTTCATCTCACATCCTCTCGAAAGCGGCACGCTTCCGCACTGCTAGAGCCAGCCCAACTTTCTCGCGAGCACCACGAGCAGGAAGGATAGCATGAGAAAAGTCGCCAGCCACGGACGATTCCCCATCGGGCATTTATTCTCTTTCGGACTCTCTTCACTCATCGCCAATTCCGGGTTTGCCTCGAAGCCGCCACCTGTGCGAGCATCGCGCCTTGAGCAGTGCTATTTCCCAACACTCTTTCGCACGAGTTAAATTTACATGACACGACCCGCCGCCACAACACCGCCGCGCCATCACCACCG
>DASQDV010000242.1:0-6937 GCA_035633995.1 Pyrinomonadaceae bacterium
AGGACGTAAGTTTTATTCACGCCCTGCGCGTAAACTTTTTCGACATTACGCAAACGAATCATGTGTCACCTTACGCGCGACGGGCGCTGAAGAGTTCCTTAAAAATGGCCGCCGGAATCTGGAAGCGTATGAGCACGCCCTTCGGATCAGTGTCGGAAGATCAGTCGAAACCTATGGAAGCGGCGTGCCAGCCGGGTTGTCGTTAAAGAGTAAGGAGTTTTTGCGGCTTTCAGAGAGGCGAGATAGAAGCGCGAGACGCGGCGCATCCCATTTTTGGGACGCGCGTTGTCCGAAAGCGAAAAACTGAGGCGTGCCGGTTTCCGAAAGTATGGATCGCGCGTTCAAATTTTTAGGCAGGCCGTTCTGACGTGTGTTCGCTTCGACACTTGAAACCAACATGGTGCGGGTTGAAGAGCACAGGAAAGAAACGACCGCCGATTTTCGCGGCGCGCCGGGTAAGTAAAAGCATTCAACGCCGCTGACGCAGAGAGAGAGAGAGCACGGAGCGGGCACAGAGAATCGTGTGTTGATTATTCGGTTTCGGTGCGTCGTCCGCCGCCGCCCTCATCTTTGATCCAGATGGTCTTGATGTTGACGAACTCGCGTATGCCGAACTCGCCAAGCTCGCGCCCGTAGCCGGAACGCTTGATGCCGCCGAAGGGCAGGCGCGGGTCGGAGGCCACCATCGCGTTGATGAAGACCGCGCCCGCCTCTATCTCATGAACGAATCGCTCGCGCTCGACTTCGTCGCTCGTCCAGGCGCTTGCGCCGAGTCCGAACACGCTATCGTTTGCCAGCTCAATCGCCTCGTCAATCGAACTCGCGCGGAACAAGAGCGCGACGGGGCCGAAGAACTCTTCCGTGTAGGCCGGAGAATTTTTCGGAATGTCCGAGAGCACGGTCGGCGCGTAGTAGTTGCCCGTTTGCCGCACGCGTTCACCGCCCGTGAGCAGGCGCGCCCCGGCCTTGATTGACCTTTGCACCTGCTCGTCAAGTTCCATAAGGATGCTCTCTGTGGCGAGCGGCCCTATTTCCGTCGCCTCGTTCAAAGGATCGCCAACGCGCAAAGCCTTCATCCCGGCGACGAAGCGGCGCGTGAATTCTTCGTAAACGTCTGCATGGACGATGAAGCGTTTGGCCGCGATGCACGACTGGCCGTTGTTGATCGTGCGCGCTTTGATTGCGGTCTTGACGGCGCTTTCCAGGTCTGCGCTCGGCATGACGATGAAGGGGTCGCTGCCGCCGAGTTCGAGCACGGTCTTCTTGATTTCGCGTCCGGCGCGGCTCGCCACATCGCTCCCCGCATGTTCGCTGCCGGTCAAAGTTGCGGCGCGCACGCGCGCGTCTTCGAGCACACGCCCGACTTGATCGGAGTTGAGCAAAAGCGTCTGGAAGACGCCCGCCTCGAAGCCCGCGCGTGTGAAAATCTCTTCTATCGCGAGCGCACACTGCGGGACGTTCGAGGCATGTTTGAGCAGGCCGACGTTTCCGGCCATCAAGGCGGGCGCGGCGAAACGGAAGACCTGCCAGAAGGGGAAATTCCAGGGCATGACGGCGAGCACTGCGCCTAAGGGTTCGTAGCGAATGAAGGAGCGCGCGGCGTCCGTCTCGACGAGTTCGTCCGAGAGAAAGGCTTCGGCGTGTGCGGCGTAGTAGCGACAGACGTGCGCACACTTGGCGGCCTCGTCGCGCGCCGCCTGCAAGGGCTTGCCCATCTCCGTCGTCATCAGGCGCGCGAAGACCTCTTTTTCCGTCTCCAGAATGTCCGCCGCGCCGTACATCTTCTCTGCGCGCGCGGCGAAACTCGTGCGCCGGTGCGTGAGAAAAGCGCGTGCGGCGCGTGCAAGTTTCTCTTCGATCTCCGCCGCACCGAGCGGCGCAAACTCGCGCAACTTCTCGCCCGTCGCCGGATTAACACTCGCGATTGCCATTCCTATGAACTCCCCTTCTCCCGTTCGCTTCGTACGCGCATATCATAACGCAACTGACCGCGCGCTCGCCCGATCATGTATAGTCTGGGTGTTCATCAATTTCGAATTTCAAGCGTGTGGCGATCCCGATGGGCGTTTCTCTGTTGCAAGGAGTTATCCTGTTTGCGTCGGCTTTTCTGGCGGGGATGATCAATTCCATCGCGGGCGGCGGGACGCTCCTGACTTTCCCGACGCTCATCTGGCTCGGCCTCGACGCGAAAGAGGCGAACGCGACGAGCACCGTCGCGCTCTGGCCGGGACTCGTCGGCGGGCTTTACGGCTTCCGGCGCGAACTGGAAAAAAGCCGTCCGCTGCTCGTCCGGCTGGGAATCACGAGCCTCGTCGGCGGCGCGGCCGGCGCGTGGCTGCTCATCCGCACGCCTTCGGAAACCTTCGCGCGCCTCGTCCCGTTTCTCATCTTCTTCGCCACCCTCCTCTTCATGGCGCAGGAACCGATCACGCGCTGGCTCCGCCTTGAGACGACGGAAGCGGAACGCGCGCGCGGCTGGTGGACGGGCGCGATCCTCTTCCAGTTCTGCGCGGCGATTTATGGCGGCTACTTCGGCGCGGGCAACGGCATCCTCATGCTCTCGGCGCTCGGCCTGCTCGGCATCTCCGATATACACCGCGCCAACGGCCTCAAGAATTTTCTCGGATTGACTTTGAACAGCGTGGCGGTCGTGGCCTTCGCCGCCTCCGGCCTCGTCCGCTGGCCGCACGCAATGCTGATGGCCGTAGGCGCAATCACGGGCGGCTACTTCGGCGCCAGCGTCGCGCGCAAACTCGGCCGCACGTTCGTCCGCCGCGCCGTCGTCATCATCGGCCTCACCATCGGCTGCCTCATGCTCTGGCGTCTGTCTCACTAAACACGCTCAAGTTATCGCCTTGAGACAGATTCGGCTCAGCCTGATTACGGCTTCTGTAGTGAAAAGCCCTGAAGGATGAAGGTGTAAGACACTCTGTTAACCAAGTCCTGTAAGTTAATCATGCCACTAAGCAGCGTATCCTGCTGAAAATGGCCATCCCAGATAAAGTTGAGGACGAAGCTCACTCGTGCTTCTGAACTGTATCCTCCCCCTTTAACCATAGTGCCGACATCACTACGGGATGACTCGCCCACGATTTTGATCGTGTCCTTGTATCTATCGGTCACGATAGTTCCGGTAGCGTTGTCATAGTCGGGGGAAGTAAGTGTGAGCGTCCCACTATCCCAGACCTGGACTCCCTCGTTAATGTCAAACACGGTAAGAAGATTGATTTTAAAGGTGTAGTCATAGAAAGGTTTCGACATTGATCATCTCCTTTGGTGAACTGCCAGTCGAGGATGGCTACGGTGAGAAAGCTGGTCGGGGGCGATGAGATAACCAGCGCCTTCCGCTGTAAGTCGAGTCCCGTTGCGATGAAACTTATGCTGTTAGCAAGACAGTGTCGGCTCTAACGCACGGCGAGGTGAATTCTGACTCCAGCTTTGTTAACTGCCAAGTAGTCGATTAACCGGCGAGACTCTAACACCAGGCATCTGCCCCGTCAATTATTAACAATCAGCATTAAACGGCTCACAGAATAAATGGAAACAGGCAATCACCAAAGTGAATTTAGGCTGCGATATTGATACCAAAAGCTGAGTGGTTCAGATGGCGGGACGCAGCGAGATGACGACCGACTTGGAGGCGGGCGTGTTGCTTTTTTCGGCGACGCTGCGGATGGGGACGAGGACGTTGGTTTCTGGAAAGTAGGTTGCGGCAGAGCGGCGCGGGATGCTGTAGGGCACGACGATGAAGCGGCGCGCGATGCGTTCCTCGCCCTCGAAGTGGCTGATTAAATCCACGACCGCGCCCTCCGTGAGTCCGGCCTCGCGTATGTCTTCGGGGTTGAGCATGACGACGCGGCGCTCGTTGCGTATGCCGCGATAACGATCATCGAGGCCGTAGATGGTCGTGTTGAATTGATCGTGGCTGCGGATGGTCATCATCAAAAACTGGCCGGGCGCGAGCGTGTGTTGCGGCAGAGCGTGGACGGTGAATTGCGCTTTGCCCGAAGCGGTTTTCCATTCGCGTGCGCGCGCGAGGTTCGGCAGGTAGAAGCCGCCCGGACGGCGCACGCGCTCGTTGTAATTTTCAAATCCGACGACGACGCGCGAGATGCGCTCGCGTATGAGATCGTAATCGGCGGCGAGTTCGAGCCAGTTCACATTGCCGCGCGCGCCCCGGAGAGTCGCCTCCGCCAGCCGCGCGACGATCATCGTTTCGCTCAGGAGTTCGGCGGACGCGGGTGGCAGGTTGCCGCGCGAGGATTGCACGACGCCCATCGAATTTTCCGCGCTGACGAACTGCTCGCCCGTCGCCTGCCTGTCAATCTCGGTGCGACCGAGACACGGCAGGATCAAAGCCTGCTCGCCCGTGATGAGGTGCGCGCGGTTGAGTTTCGTGGAGACTTGCACGGTCAGGCGCAGGCGACGCAAGGCTTCTGCGGTGTATTCAGTGTCGGGCGTGGCCGAGAGAAAGTTGCCGCCCATGGCGAAGAAGACTTTTGCGCGCCCGGCGTGCATCGCCTTGATGGCTTCCACCGTGTCGAAGCCGTGAGCGCGCGGCGGCTCGAAGCTAAATTCGCGCGCGAGCGCGTCGAGGAACGCGGGCGTGGGTCGTTCCCAGATGCCCATCGTGCGGTCGCCCTGCACGTTCGAGTGGCCGCGCACGGGACACGCGCCCGCGCCCGGCTTCCCCAATTGCCCGCGCAGCAGCAGGAGGTTCACGATCTCCTGAATGTTCGCCACCGCGTTCCGGTGCTGCGTGAGTCCCATCGCCCAGCAGAAGATCGTGCGGTTCGATTCGATAAAGAGGCGCGCGGCCTCTTCAATCTGCACGCGCGAGATGCCGCTGCCCTCCGTAATTTCATCCCAGCGGGCTGCGCCGAGCGAGGCGGCAAACTCGGCAAAGCCCGTCGTGTGCGCGGCGATGAATTCGTGATCGAGCACTTCGCCCGCGCGCCGCGCTTCCTCTTCCAGCACGGCTTTCGAGATGCCCTGCAAGAGCGCCACGTCGCCGTTGATGCGAACTTGTAGAAAGAGGTCGGCGAGTTGCGTCCCGCGCCCGACGAGCGTGTCGAAGACTTCCTGCGGGTGTTTGAAACGCGACATGCCCGCTTCGGGCAGCGGGTTGATGTGGACGATGCGACAGCCGCGACGCTTGGCGGCCTGTAGCGTCGAGAGCATGCGCGGGTGGTTGGTGCCGGGATTTTGACCGATGACGAAGATCGCTTCGGCGAGCGCGAAGTCTTCGAGCGTGACCGTGCCTTTGCCGACGCCGATGGTTTCAGTCAACGCCGACCCGCTCGACTCGTGGCACATGTTCGAACAGTCGGGCAAATTGTTCGTGCCGAACTGGCGGACGAAGAGTTGATAAAGAAACGCGGCCTCGTTCGACGTGCGCCCGGAGGTGTAGAAGACCGCTTCGTCGGGCGACGCGAGCGCGTTGAGTTCGTCGGCGACGAGTTTGAACGCTTCGTCCCAACTGACCGGTTCATAACGGTCGCTCGCGCGCCGGAGCAACATCGGGTGTGTGAGCCGTCCCTGATCGTTCAGCCACATGTCGGACTGGCGCGAGAGTTCCGCGACGCTCCACTTCTCGAAAAAATCTGGCGTGACGCGTTTCGTCGTCGCTTCATCGGCAACGTGCTTTGCGCCATTTTCGCAGAACTCGAAATGCGTGCGCTCGCCGTCAGGCTCAGGCCACGCGCAGCCGGGGCAATCGAAGCCGCCCTTTTGGTTGATGCGCGACAGAGTCTTGAGCGTGCGCGCCGCGCCCATCTCCGACCACGAATGCTTCATCGCAGAGACGATGGCGGGCAGGCCGCCCGCCGATTCGCTCGCGGGCGAAATTTCTACTCCCGTAAAATCTTCGGGCGGCTGCGCGCGACGCGAATCGTGCGCGGCCTTAGTTGCGATTCCGTCCCGGTCTGTCAGTTGTTTCGTCTCGTCTGCGGATGAAGCCGTCGCTTCGTCGTGCCGCAGTTCGCGCTCGGTCTTCAAGTCCTGCTTGGCAGGCTCGTAGTGGCTCGGGTGCGACTCCGCCTTTTGATCGGGCGCACCTTGCTGTTCTTGAATGTTAAGCTCTTGCTTCATTGTCTTATTACGAATGATACTTCACCCTGCGCCTCAAAAGACAACTTAGGACTCAGCCCCGAACAGTTTCTGATTGCGCGCACGTGCGGCGGCGAGTCGTTCGAGAAACTCGTCGCGCGTGACGGTGCGCGCGCCGAGCGCCTGCATGTGCGGCGTCATCACCTGAATGTCGAGCCAGTCGAGACCGCGCTCCTGCAAGCATTCGATGAGATGGAGCAGCGCGAGTTTCGACGCGTTCGGGCGCAGGTAGAACATGCTCTCGCCCGCAAACGCGCCGCCCGCGTCAACTCCGTAAAGCCCGCCGACCAGCGCCTCGCCCTCCCACGCCTCGACGCTGTGCGCGTGGCCGAGTTCGTGCAGGCGGCAATAGGCGTCGAGCATCTGCGGCGTGATCCAGGTGCCCTGTTCGTCCGTGCGTTTGACGCGGGCGCAGGCGAGAATGACGGCGCGAAACGCTGCGTCAATCGTGATTCGAAAGGGCGCGCGCCGCTTTACTTTAGCGAGGCTGCGCGGAACTTTTAAATCTTCGAATTCGATGATCGCGCGCTCTTGCGGGGAGAACCACGTCAGAGGCCAACCCTCAATCGGCCAAGGGAAAATGCCGCGTTCGTAGGCGCGCAGCAAGTTGAGCGTGTGAAGATTTCCGCCGACGGCCACGATGTCGCCGTAGGGCGCGTCGCGCGGGTCGGGGAAGCGGATCAGATTCACGTCCCGCTTGAAAAACTCGGCAGGGTGCAAATATGAGGTGTCTGTCTCCGACATAACGCGAGTGTGAACTTACAACCAACTTCCTTGAAGTCTATCAGCCGGCGGCGGACGGGAAGCCGAGTTTGAGTCCGTCGTCGGC
>DASQDV010000243.1:0-1556 GCA_035633995.1 Pyrinomonadaceae bacterium
TGCAGGAGGCCGATGCTGAACGTGGGAAACACGCGGTCGCGCAGGTGCTCGTACATGCGCGTCGCGTCCTTCAAGTCCATCTTCTCCGATTCTTCGACAAGCGGGTAGACGATGTAAGCCTGCCGCCCCGCGCGAATTTCACGTTCGACTCCTTTATAAACTCCGGCGCGCTGGTCTTCGCCGACGACGACCGTCTTGATCGGCGTGCGACCGGGCGGCAGTTCGTCTATGACCGACACGTCGAGGTCGCCGTAGACGGTCATGGCGAGCGAGCGCGGGATGGGCGTGGCCGTCATCACGAGCACGTCGGGGTTGAAGCCGCGTTCGCGCAGAGAGGCGCGTTGGAGCACGCCGAAACGGTGCTGTTCGTCAATGATGACGATGCCGAGTTTGCGAAAGGCGACCGCTTCCTGTATGAGCGCGTGCGTGCCGATGCAGGCGTGGACTTCTCCGGCGGCGATGTCGGCGTGCAGACGCCTTTTCTCGGCGGCGCGGAGCGAGCCGATGAGGAGTTCGGCGCGATGGGGCGTGCGCGCGAGCATGCGTTTGATGTTGCGCGCGTGCTGCTCTGCGAGAATTTCGGTCGGAGCCATGAGCGCGGCCTGATAGCCGTTCTCCATCGCGGCGAGCATGGCAAGCAGTGCGACGATGGTTTTGCCGCTGCCCACGTCGCCTTGCAGCAGACGGTTCATCGGCACGTCCGATTGCATGTCATCGAGGATGCGCTTGACGGAGCGTTCCTGCGCGCTCGTCAAAGTGAAGGGGAGTATTTCTTCGAGGTGCGTGCGCACGCGCTCGTCAATCTCGATGCAAGCGCCCTTCGGCTCTTTGACGCGCTCGCTTTTGCGTATGGCGATGGCGAGCGCGACCCAGAAGAACTCCTCGAAGATGAGACGCAGGTGCGCGGGCGAGCGTGCGCGTTCATAATCGGCGAGCGGGGCGTCTTCGGTGGGAAAATGTATGCGGCGCAGGGCTTCGGCGCGTGAGATCAACTTTTGTCGCCCGATGAGATCGGCGGGCAGCGTCTCGGTGATCTCTTCGTCGGCGATGCGCGCGAACACGGCATGCATGATCTCGCGCAGGCGCTTGGCGGCAAACTCGCCGAGCTTGCGATAGACGGGCACGCGCCGCCCGACGTGAATCGCCGCGAGCAGCGGGTCGCTCGACTCCGCTTCGTCGTCTTCCGCAAACGATGCAGTGTCTTCGTCCGAATCTTCGTTCGCAGCATTCGCCGCGTTGCTCTCGTCTTCGGCGGCTCGTCGAATAATTACGCTTTCGTTGGCGGGCTGAGCCGGTGCGCTTTCGTGGTTGTTCTCTTCGGCGAGACGCAGGAGCGCATGTTCGGGCGGCGTCCATGTGCCGGGGAGCATTTCGAGTTCGTCGGGCTTGCCGAGACGCAGCGCGAACGTGTTGCGCCGCGCGTCCCATTCCCACCTGCCATAGGCGACAAAGCGCGCGCCGCGCGTGAAGCGCTGGCGATTGTACGCGATGATGCGCCCGGCCTGACGACCCGACACGAACCACCAGACGACGACGGGCTTCGCCGTGCGCTCCGG
>DASQDV010000244.1:0-6117 GCA_035633995.1 Pyrinomonadaceae bacterium
TTTTTGCGTTTGACTCTTGCGTGTAGCCATTACATTCTCCATCCTCGTGTCGAGTTAAAGTGGGATAGTGGAAAGAAATTTCAACGCTCCCGTGGTGAGAACTGAGACCACCTTGAATAATTTGTAAATAGATGATGCCGCTGGTTATGTCAAGAAAATAATTTTTTGCGCGTTGAGTTTGAAGTGGGGTGAGTTGCTTGAACCTGAATGAAAGATTGACGCGCGTTTAAGGACAACGGACGCGCAGGCGGCGCGGAAGAATTTCAAACGTCGCGGGCAGCGTGCCCAGCAACTCGCCGTCAATTTCGAGCAGCACTGGTCCGTCCGTACCAGCCGCGCTGACGCGCAGGCGGCGCGCGTGCGCGTGTTGAACTTTTTGCATTCCGAGATGCGTGCCGAGATAAAGCTTATAGACGTTGGTTAAAATCTCAAGCGTGTTCAGATCGCCAACCGCCACCACGTCGAGCAGGCCGTCGTCGAGTTTCGCCTCCGGCGCGATCTTCATGCCGCCGCCGAAATAGCGCGCGTTGGCGATGCACAAGTTGGCGACGACGAGACGAAACTCCGGGCGGTCGTCGAGTTGAATGCGAAGCGTCCGGTTGGTGAACGAGACGGTCGTTTGCAGCGAGGCGAGCGCGTAAGAGAGTTGCCCGCCGATGCGCCGCGACGCAGAGGCCAGCCACCCCGCAGAGTTCTCTTCGACGCGGCGAATCACCTCACCGCCCATGCCGCACGAGGCGACGTTCAGAAAATAACGTTGCTCACGCGCGCCCGCGAGGTTCTGAAATTCAACGCGCCCCGCGTCCATCCGCACGCTTCGCCCCGCCCGAAGCGCGGCAGCAGCATCGGGCGCACGCGCGGGAAGGTTTAGCGTGCGCCTGAAATCGCCGCCCGTCCCGCTCGGCAAAATTCCCAACTCCACGTCCGCACCCGATTCCAGAATCCCGTTCGCCACCTCCGAGATCGTGCCGTCGCCGCCGCATGCGATGATCAAACGCCTGCCCGCTTTGGCCTCGCCTTCGGCCAGCTTGCGACCGTCGCCCGCCGCTTCCGTGAAAGCGCAATTGAACGCACCGAAGTGAGCGCGCAAGTCGCTCGCCAGGCGCGGCCAGGCTCTGCCCGTCGCGCCGCCCGCCGACGCAGGATTAACGATAACAAGCGGAAGTGATGAGTGATGAGTGGCGGGTGATGAAGACGTAGCAACTACGGCCTCGCTCGTTACGATGTCGCTTGCCGCGCGCTCAACTTTAGGAGTCTTCTTATTCATCCCTCGTGCTTCATCACTCATTACTCATTACTCATTACTCATCACCGATGCCTTTATTCCCGTACAGAGCGCGATCCTGTTCGCCGAGTTCGGCAATTCTGGACATGACGAATTCGGCGATCTCTTTGTAAGTGCGGATGCCGTCGCGCCGCGAGAGAAATTCGGTATAGTCGAGCGCCGCGCCGAAGTGGATGCGGATCAATTCGCCGCCCGTCCAGTTGCCGAGCACCTGGCGTGGCAGATCGTTGTTGAGTCCGGCGACGAAGACTGGGATGACCTGCGGCGTCGCGTCTTTGATCAAACGACCCACGCCCGGCTTGGCGGGAAGGAAGGAATAGGGATCGGGATTTTTGTTGCGCGTGCCTTCGGGGTGAAAGCCGATGAGGTGTCCCCTGCCGCGCTGGCACAGGTCAACCAGCACGCGCATCGAGTATTTATCGAAGTCGCGCTTTTCCGGAATCGGGTTGCTGCCCGCCGCGAAGAAGGGCGGGTACATAGACCACCAGCCCAACACCATGTTGACGAACATGCCGAGCGGCGACTCGTAAAAAAAGCGCCCGCGCACCGGAAAGAAAAGGCTCTTGTCCCAACTCGTGCGCCGGAAGAGTTCGGCGGCGACGGTGTACATGTCGAAGAACGAGCGGTGGTTGGCGACGAGCAGGATGGGTCGTTCGTGCGAGACGGCTTCGACGTGTTCGATGCCGTGCACGCGCATCAGGTTATAAGTGCAGACGCGAATCCAACTCATGCCGAGCGTGCGCTGGCAAAACGTCCAGAAGCGCTTCCACCCGCCCTGATTCATGCGCCTCGTGACGCGGAAAGCGACGCGCTCCATCGGCGCGAGCACGGCCAATTCCTCCGGCGTCGGCTCGTCGAGCGGCGCGAGCGGAACGCTTGACGACGGCTGCGGCTCGATCTCTCGCGGCGATGGTTCAAGTTCGGTCGAAGACATTTGGAGCAGGCTTCGAGTTTCAGGTTTCGAGTTTCAAGTTCAAGAAAAAGAACTTCAACTCTTAGTCTTGAAACCTGAAACTTGAAGCCTGAAACTCATTCTCAGTCTATCGAAAAATACTTCGCCTCTTCGTGATGCACGATGATGGCGGAAGTTGATTGTTCGGGTTCGAGTTGGAACTCTTCCGTGAGCGAGACATCGATGCGCGAGGGGTCGAGCAGTGCAAAGAGTTTCGTTTGATCTTCGAGATTCGGGCAGGCCGGATAGCCGAAGCTGAAGCGCGAGCCTTGATAGCCCTGATGAAAGAGTTTCGTGATCTCGGCGGCGTCGCGCGCGGCGATGCCCAGTTCTTCGCGGATGCGTCTGTGCCAGAGTTCGGCCAACGCCTCTGCGCTCTCGACGCTCAGGCCGTGAAAATAGAGATAGTCCGTGTAGTTGTCCGACTTGAACAACTCGTGCGCGTACTCGCTCGCGCGTCTTCCCACCGTGACGAGATGAAACGCGACCGTGTCCACGCGCCCCGAATCCACAGAGGCGAAATAATCCGCGAGGCACAGGCGCTTTCCTTCCGGCTGGCGCGGGAAGGTGAAACGCTCGCGCTCCGTGCGCCCGTCTTCCTCGTAGATGATCAAGTCATTGCCCGCCGACTGGCACGGGAAATAACCGTAGACGACGCGCGGCACGAGCAATGCTTCCCGCTTCGAGCGTTCTTTCAACTCGTCGTAAACAGGCCGAACTTTTTCCGCGACGAGCGCGCGATAATCTTCCACCGACCTGCGACCCTGTTTGAATTGCCACTGCCCTTTGAACAAGGCCGTCTCGTTGACAAAGGCGAACACGTCTTCGAGCGGAATATCGGCGATGACGCGTGAGCCGTAAAACGGCGGGCGCGGGATGGGCACGTCCGCGCGCACGTCGGAGCGGCGCGTGTGCGTCGTGTCGCCCGCCACACGCGTGACGCCGCGCGGGCGCGCGGGTTTGCGTATGCCGAGTTTGGCCTCCTCGCCGATCAAGTCTTCCGCGTCCTCGTTGGCCGCTTCGCCGTTCGCACCCGCCGCCGCTGCGGCAGCCTTCGCCGCCGTCGCTTCTCCTGCGGCGTGCGCCGCGCCGTTGTCTTTAACGCCGATCAGCGAATCCATCGTGTGCAGTCCATCGAAGGCGTCTTTGGCGTAAAAGAGCGTGCCCTGATAAATCGCCTTGAGATCGTCTTCGACGTAGCGACGCGTCAAGGCCGCGCCGCCGAGCACGACCGGCACTTTGATGCCGCGCTCGTTCATCAATTCGAGATTGTCGCGCATGATGAGCGTTGACTTCACCAGCAGGCCGCTCATGCCGATGGCGTCCGCGCCTTCGCGCTCGAAAGATTCGAGGATGCTCTCAATCGGCTGCTTGATGCCGAGGTTGACGACGCTGTAGCCGTTGTTCGTCAAAATAATATCCACGAGGTTCTTGCCGATGTCGTGCACGTCGCCCTTGACGGTGGCGAGGATCATCTTGCCCTTCGCCGTCGCGCCGCCCTTCTTCTCCATGTGTGGTTCGAGGAAACGCACCGCCGCCTTCATCACCTCCGCCGACTGCAAGACGAACGGCAACTGCATCTGCCCGCTGCCGAACAGGTCGCCCACCACTTTCATGCCGTCGAGCAGGATGTTGTTGATGATGTCGAGCGCGGGGTGGGTTTCGAGCGCGCGCGTGAGCTGCGTCTCAAGTCCCTGCTTCTCGCCGTCGATGATGTGCCGCTTGAGGCTTTCTTCGACGGGCAGCGCCGCATCGTCAACATGCACTTTCTTCGTCGTCACGCCCTCGAAGAGTCTGGTGAACTCGCCGAGCGGATCGTAAGTGCAAATCTCGCCGTCGAATTTGCGTTCGTCATAAATAAGCTGGCGCGCAACTTCCTGTTCACGCTCACCGATGCGGTTGAGCGGCACGATCTTGCTCGCGTTGACGATGGCCGCGTCCAGACCCGCCTCGACCGCTTCGTGCAGGAAGACCGAGTTGAGCACGACGCGCGAAGCGGGATTCAGACCGAACGAGATGTTCGAGACGCCGAGGATGGTGAAGCAACCGGGCAGTTCGCGCTTGATGCGGCGAATGCCTTCGATGGTTTCGGCGGCGTTGCGGCGGTCTTCTTCGATGCCGGTGGAGATGGGGAGCGCGAGCGCGTCGAAGAAGATGTCGTGCGCGGGAAAGCCGAGTTCGCTCGTGGCCTGCTCGTAGGCGCGGCGCGCGATCTTGAATTTGCCTTCGGCGGAGCGCGCCATGCCCTCCTCGTCTATCGTGCCGATGACGACGCCCGCGCCGAAACGCTTGGCGAGTTCGATCACTTTCCTGAAGCGCGGTTCGCCGTCCTCGTAGTTTGTCGAATTGAGGATCGACTTGCCGCCCGCGTGTTCGAGTCCGGCCTCCATCTTCTCCCACTCGGTCGAGTCGAACATGAGCGGGATGCGTATGTTGGTGACGAGGCGCGAGGCGAGTTCGTGCATGTCGGCGACTCCGTCGCGCCCGACGAAATCCACGTTCACGTCGAGCACGTGCGCGCCCTCGCGCTCCTGTTCGCGCGCGAGAGACGTGAGGCCGTCCCAGTCTTCGGCGTTCAACAGGTCGCGCATCTTCTTCGAGCCGGAGGCGTTCACGCGCTCGCCGACGATGAGGAAAGAGTTCTGCTGCACGTAGGGCTGCTGGCTGTAGATCGAAGACGCCGCCGGAAGCACTTTCGCCTCGCGCCGCTTCGGCACAATGCCCTGCATCGCTTCGACAAGCAACTTCAGGTGCGCGGGCGTCGTGCCGCAACAGCCGCCGACGACGTTAGCGCCGAAGTCTCTCGCGAAACGAACAAGCTGTGCGGTAAAGGTTTCAGGCGTCTCGTCATAGTGCATCGCGCCGTCTACAACCGAAGGCAGTCCGGCGTTCGGCAATACGGAGACCGGCAAGGTTGCGTTTTCGCACAGGTAACGCAAATGCTCCGTCATGTCCCTCGGCCCTGTGCCGCAGTTCATGCCGATGATGTTGATAGGAAACGGTTCGAGCGCGGTTAAGGCCGCGCTGATTTCTGTGCCCGGCAACATCGTCCCGTAGTTTTCAATCGTGACTTGAGCGATAACCGGCACGCGCCGCTTCGATTGTTCAAAATATTCGAAGATGGCCGCGAGCGTCGCTTTCGTCTGCAACAAGTCCTGACAGGTTTCGACGATGAGCAGATCGACGCCGCCGTCGAGAAGGCCGCGCGCCTGTTCGTAGTAGGCGGCCTTGATGTCGCGGAACTTGATGTGGCCGAGCGTGGGCGATTTCGTGCCCGGCCCCATAGAGCCTGCGACCCAGCGCGGGCGTTCTTTTGTCGAGAAGTCTGCGGCGATGCGTTTCGCCAGTTGCGCGGCGCGGACGTTCAGGTCGTAGGCCATCTGCCCGATGCCGTATTCGTCAAGGACGTAAGGAATCGCGCCGAACGAGTTGGTCTCAACCACGTCGCAGCCAACTTCGAAGAAGGCCGCGTGCACGCGCTCGACCGCCGAAGGTTTACTGATGAGCAAATATTCGGGGCAGCCTTCAAACTGTGCGCCGCCGTAGTCGTCTATGGTCAGGTTCTGCGTCTGTAGATTCGTGCCCATCGCGCCGTCGAAGACCACGATGCGCTCTTGCAACGTTTGGAGGAAATCTTTCATGTAATTTTAGTTCGTTCCTGTTTTCGGCCAACGCTCGCGCGCATAAAACGGGAAGCCCCGCGCCAAACAACGCGGGGCTTTCGTCCGGGTGACTCGAAATGCGGGTTATTTCCCGTGAAAGACTTGGCCGAGCTGTTTAGCTGTTTATTTTACGTGGCCGCAAGTCGCCTTAACTCACCACGTCTGTCCGTCGCCGTTTATTGAATCACCACGCGCGGGTGGTGTCAAGCCGACTATTT